>JAAHGE010000331.1 GCA_010672635.1 Desertifilum sp. SIO1I2
TTCCCGATCTTTCACCATCATAAAAGATATCCTGGCTTGCTCCGCTAACCGTTGCCTGCAAATCTCAGTTATACTATATTAGTCGTAGTCGTTATGAGTTTAGTTAAATCCTATGGCAAATCCGGCGGTAGAAAATCTAATTATTATTGGTTCAGGCCCCGCAGGTTACACAGCCGCAATTTATGCAGCCAGGGCAAACCTCAAGCCTGTCGTCTTTGAAGGCTACCAAATGGGTGGTATACCGGGCGGACAACTCATGACCACGACAGAGGTTGAGAACTTCCCCGGTTTCCCGGAAGGTATTACAGGCCCTCAACTGATGCAGCGGATGAAAGCCCAAGCCGAACGTTGGGGGGCCGAACTCTACACTGAAGATGTGATTTCAGTTGACCTCAGCCAACGCCCTTTTACAGTCCGTTCTGAGGAACGAGAGTTCAAAACCCATAGTATTGCGATCGCGACAGGTGCAACGGCGAAGCGTCTAAATCTACCCTGCGAACATCAATTTTGGAGTCATGGCATTTCCGCCTGTGCTATTTGCGATGGTGCAACTCCCATTTTCCGAGGTGTAGACCTCGCCGTCATTGGGGGTGGCGATACGGCGGCGGAGGAAGCCATTTATTTAACCAAATACGGTTCTCACGTTCACCTGTTGGTTCGTCGTAACGAATTGCGGGCTTCTAAGGCGATGCAAGACCGCGTGATTAACAACCCCAAAATTACGGTTCACTGGAATACCGAAGCCGTCGATGTGTTTGGTGAAGCCAAGCACATGAAAGGGGTGAAAATCCGCAATAATCAGACGGGTGAAGAAAGCGAATTGCACGTCAGAGGGTTATTCTACGCCATCGGTCATACACCCAATACCCAACTGTTCCAAGGTCAGCTTGAACTGGATGATACGGGTTATATTGTCACCCAACATGGCTCTGTAGAAACCAGCGTTGAAGGGGTTTATGCGGTGGGAGACGTGCAAGACCACGAATTCCGCCAAGCGATTACAGCCGCAGGTAGTGGCTGTATGGGCGCGATGCTAGCAGAACGTTGGTTATCGGTGAATGGATTAGTTCAAGAATTCCATCAAACCGAAACCGAAACGGCCCCGTCAGAAGCCCCGAAACAGCAAGCGACTGACCCAGAGGCTAGCTTTGATTTGGCGTCTACGCATCATGAGGGCGGTTATGCCTTACGGAAATTATTCCATGAGAGCGATCGCCTGATCGTGGTGAAATATTCTTCCCCCACCTGCGGGCCTTGTCACACCCTCAAACCCATCCTGGCTAAAGTGATTGATGAGTTTGACAGCAAAGTTCACTACGTCGAAATCGATATCGAACAAGACCCCGATATCGCTGAAAATGCCCAAGTTACGGGAACGCCAACGGTACAGTTCTTCAAAGATAAGGAACTTCTGACCGAACTTAAAGGTGTCAAACCTAAAAGTCAGTATCGCGAACTGATTCAAAGCAGTTTGTAATTCCCTAAAAGTCCAGAAACCGGGTTTCTCGCAAAGCGATCGGAAACCCGGTTTTTTGGCATAGACTAGGTTTGAGTTTGAGCAGCGGTAGTAGAGAGCGATCGCACTTCTGCCCGAACCGCCCGGAACATCCCAAAGCGACACAACCCCGTCCCAAACGCCAGCCGCATCAATAACAGAGTTGGAACTTCTCGCAGAGATTTGAGAAAGCCAAACCACCCAAACTTAATTAAACCATCGGGGCGAATAATCCCTTGCCAAATGGAATCTAACCAGGAAGGGAGAGTTTCTTGAGTCCAGTCATCAGTTTTGACTTCCCCTATTGCTAGCCCAGTGGCGGCTAAAAGTTCGGCAAATCCTTCTATACTGGCGAAAGCAGGATGCGACCACTGATCGAGCAATTGCTTCATAACCAGTCTTTCCCAAAAGTTTAGCGGCTTTTGACGATCGTCGCGCTGGTTCCAGTCTGCCACGACTAAAATACCACCCGGCTTGAGGACGCGGATTAACTCTTTAGCGAAAACAGCCTTATCGGGCATATGGGGGCCGGCTTCAATTGACCAAACCACATCAAAGCTAGCATCCGGGAAAGACATCGCCATCGCATCATCAACCTGAAACTGGGCGTTCAAGTCTTCAGGAGTCAGTTCTTGGGCGCGTTTCACCTGTTGGGGACTAATGGTAATCCCTGTCACTGCAAACCCATAATCTTTTGCCAAAATACGGCTGCTGCCACCAATACCGCAACCCACATCTAAAACGGTGGTTCCTGCGGGTAATTGGTCTAAGCCTCCCCACCGAACCATTTCATGGACAAAATCCGATTTAGCGACGCGGAAATCTTTGCGTTGCGGCGGCGAACCATAATGGCCTAAGTGGATATGGTCGCCCCAATAAAATTCTAAAATTCCGTCATCAGTCCATTCGTCATAGGACTGGGCGACAGAATCAGCCGATTGATAGCGGCGAGGGGTGAGAAGATAGAGAAGAATTCCGGCAATCAGGACGGCGAAAAGCGTTCCTAAGAGTAAAAATAAAGGCATGGATGCGATTTTGCGTGTGAATCAACCTCTCGCATGATATCGCGCCTTTCTGGGGCTTGCTTGGCGTGAAAGGCTGACCTTAAAAGCTATACCATAGGCTGTTAGTTCTCTGCGATCGCAATCCATGACCTCACTCCGCAACAACTTTCTGCGCCTGATACGCCCTGCAACTCGTCCCAACCTCTCAATGCAACTCATGACAGTGGGGGCTGTCATTACGGGGTTTTTCCTATTGGTAGCCTTACTCGCCCCATTACTCCAAAGTTGGGGATGGATACAAAGTCCCACGGAATCTTTAATTAACCCCATCCACGCCGAACCCTCCGCCCGCTATTGGTTCGGGACGAGTCGCCAAGGGTATGATGTGTTTTCTCGAACGCTGTTTGGTTCTCAAGCCGCTTGGCAAGTTGTGATTCTCGCTACAGCCTTAAGCTTGTTAGTGGGCGTTCCCTTGGGGTTAGTCAGCGGCTACCTGGGGGGCAGATTAGACCGGGTGCTGCTATTTTTAATGGATACAATTTACACGCTACCCGGTTTGCTGCTTTCCATTACCCTAGCGTTTGTGGTGGGGCGAGGGGTGATTAATGCGGCGATCGCTCTCAGCATTGCCTACGTTCCCCAATACTACCGCGTCGTTCGCAACCACACCACCAGCGTTAAAAATGAGTTATTTATTGAAGCCGCCCAAGCAATGGGGGCTTCTACTTGGACGGTGTTAACCCGCTATTTATTACTCAATGTCATTCAAAGCGTTCCCGTCCTATTTACCCTCAATGCTGCCGATGCCATCTTAACCTTGGGGGGATTAGGATTTCTGGGTTTAGGATTGCCCGAACAAACACCGGAATGGGGAAATGACCTCAGACAAGCATTAGAGGCTTTACCCACTGGCATTTGGTGGACAACCTTATTTCCGGGAATGGCAATGACCTTAATGGTAGTCGGTTTATCGCTCTTAGGGGAAGGCTTAAACGAGTTTGTCAATCCTAAATTACGGGATAAAGCTTAGAGTAAAATAGGTCAGCAACCTTTCAGGCACGAACATGGGACAAGCGCCCAAAACAGTTATTGGGATTGATATTGGCGGATCGGCAGTGAAGCTAGGACGCTTTGACGAACAGGGAAATTGCCAGCAGTCGTTAAAAGTAGAAACGCCACAACCGGCAACACCAGAAGCTGTAACTGCGGTTGTTGTGGATGCGATCGCCCAAATCGACCCCCAAGGGGATTGTAGCGCCATTGGCGTTGGCGTTCCTGGCCCAGTCGATCCAACGGGTAAAATCTCTCAAATTGCCATCAACCTCAAAAACTGGCGCGATGTTCCCCTCGGTCAATGGTTAGAAGAAAAAACTGGAAAACCCACGATCCTAGCCAATGATGCCAACTGTGCGGGGCTAGGGGAATTTTGGATTGGGGCGGGGCGTTCGTTCCAAAATTTGATTTTACTCACCCTAGGGACGGGCGTAGGGGGCGCTATCATCCTGGATGGCAAGCTGTTTGCCGGCCCGCGAGGAACCGCCGGAGAGTTAGGCTTAATTACCCTGGATCTCTATGGCCCAGAATGTAATAGTGGCAATCGCGGATCGCTAGAACAATATCTTTCCATCCAAGCCATTCGCCGCCAAACCAGTTTATCGCCTAGCGAACTCGCTCACTTAGCCCAAGTCGGAAATCATCAAGCCCTAGACTTTTGGCGAACCTACGGTCATTATCTGGGGGCAGGGTTAGCCAGCTTAATCTACGTCCTTACCCCAGAAGCCATCATTATCGGCGGGGGGATCTGCGAAAGCGCCCAATTTTTCCTTCCCGCCACCCTCGCAGAAATTGAACATCGGGTTTTACCCACCTCCCGCGAAGGATTACAAGTCTTAGTGGCGCAACTGGGCAACCAGGCGGGGATGGTCGGGGCTGCTAAACTGGCGTGGGATCTCCTTTAAAACTTTGCTGTATCCCCCTGACTCGATGTAGAGAGGGGAGAGCGATCGCTCCTAACTCCGAACTAAGAGACTTTAAATACTAGATCGACTCTTGCTGTTAAGCTGAAGAAGTTGTCCAATCGAGTGGTCGATCGCTCAAGGCATCGAGTCCCCCGTGGTTTTCTCAATATAGTCCATCACTTGCTGATAAGCTTCGGCGTGGGCTTGGGGATGGAGAACAATGGGAGTTGTGCTATCGGGCAACCAAAACGTAATCTTCTTGCTATTGGGTTCGCAGCAGAAGGTACTGATCGAATTGAGATCGATCAGATACTCGCAGCGATCGTAATTCATTTTGAGCCAGTGCGCCCCTAGGGAGTAACCCGTGCGTTGTTCGATGTAACTTTGGATAATTTGATAGCTCTCTGAGTGAGTTTGAGGATTCAGCACAATGGGAATGCTGCTGTTGGGCAACCAAAAGGTGATTTTTCCGTTTGGCGCACTGGCAAAAGCACTCACTCTGTCGAGATCGATCGCATAGATATCTCTCTCAAAGATAATTTTGACCCAAGATGCCACGCGACGCGACCTCCTCTGTGCATTTAAGAGACTTCGGCAGGGGAGATGGATGTCCGATCGGGCGATTGAATGATACTAGCATTCGCGCTATCTAAGGCGATCGCAGCACTCACAAGCCCTCTAAACAAAGGATGAGGATGACTGGGACGCGATTGTAACTCAGGATGGAACTGAGTTGCAATGAAAAACGGATGATTGGGCAGTTCCACAATTTCTACTAAGCGTCCATCGGGAGAGGTGCCACTAATGGTATAACCTGTTTCTAAGAACAGATTGCGATAAGCATTGTTAAATTCATAACGGTGGCGGTGGCGTTCGTATATCACCTCTTGTTGATACAGAGAAGCGGCGAGGGTATTCGGCGACAAGCGACAGGGATATAATCCCAGACGCATCGTCCCTCCTAAATCTACAACATCTTGCTGTTCTGGCAGTAAGTTAATCACCGGGTTAGGCGTATCGGTATCAAATTCTGCACTATTCGCCCGTTCTAAGCGAGCAATGTGTCGCGCCCATTCCACAACGGCGCATTGCATTCCCAAACATAGCCCTAAAAAGGGGATGTTATGAGTTCGGGCATACTCAACCGCGCTAATTTTGCCATCAACGCCGCGAATGCCAAATCCACCTGGAACGACGACACCTTGAACGTTCGCAAGATAGCGTTCTGCACCGTTAGCTTCAATATCTTCGGAGTTTACCCAGCGGAGGTTGAGTTCGCACTCATGGGCGATCGCAGCATGGCGTAAAGCTTCTACTACAGACAAATACGCATCGCTGAGGCGCACGTATTTCCCGACTAAGGCAATTTCTAAGTGGCGCGTTGGACTATACATCCGTTCTACCA
>JAAHGE010000332.1 GCA_010672635.1 Desertifilum sp. SIO1I2
AAGGTAGCGGGGAGTTCCTTCATCACATCGACGAAGACTAACATTCCCCCCGTGAGTAGCCCTCCCCACATCATGGGGGCATGAACGCGGATCAGGGTTTGTGTGGGAGACGTGCCGAGCGATCGCGAGTCCTATGCTGTCGTCGGTTGGATTTTGGACCTCAACCCAACCTACGCGACTATCTTGATTGTCAGTCAACCAGCATCTCTACAGCAATATCTCGAATGAATCAATCTTGTTAAAACTTAGGCTGCTCTAATACAGCGTTAGCGGAGGAGCGATAGCTTTCTAATAACTCTTCCCAGCGGTCTTGTTCTTCTAAGGCTTGTAAGTCGGCAATATCCTCGTCGGGAATTAGGCCGTCTGAAGTCCCCAGAAGCGTTGCGGCGCGGTATTCCTCGGCAGCTTCTTTGACTAAGCCTTGGCGGGTGTAAACATCTCCAAATAATTTGTGTTTTCGGGGAGCATAAAGTTTATTTTCGGGGAGTTGGCGCAGAAGGGCGATCGCCTCTTGCAATTCGTTTTCTTCAATTAAGGATTCTGCCAAGCCAAATTTAACGGCAAACTTAATGGCCGGAATTTTGGGATTGAGTTGATCGGCGGTTTCAAAGGCGTTTTTGGCTTTGGTGTAATTCTTTTGTTCGAGATAAATGCTACCAAGCTGGAGATAGCTAACGGGTACCTCAGAGCTAATATTAATGGCGGCTTTTAATTCGGAGATGGCGGCTTGCAAGTTCCCTTGTTTTTTCAAGGCGCTGGCTAACATTAAGCGAGCCATCATCATCTGCGGGTTGAGACGCAAGGCTTGACGGAATTGCTGAATGGCCGTGTCATATTTCTGTTGTTTGATATAAACTTGGCCGAGTCCGACTGACGCTACAGTCGCCATTGTTGACTGCGGATCGAGGTTGAGTGCGGTTTCAAAGCATTCTATGGCTTTTTCATAATTTTCTTGTCGGGTGTAAGCGCCTCCCGCTCTTAAAGGTGCCATTGGCAAGAGCGGATCGAGCTGCATCACTGTTTCAAAGTGAGTTAAGGCTTCGGGATAACGCTGTTGGCGAAATAACAAATTACCAACAGCTAGGTGAGCGACAACGGATTCTGGATTCACTTGAATGGCTGTTTCAAAGGCGCTTAACGCTTCATCGAAACGTCCTTCTTTGGCTAGAGTCATGCCTAGCTTCAATTGGTCTTGCTCGCTCGTCCCTAAGCGCTTAATGCTTGGCGTGAAAGTGCTCACAGCAAGTCTCCCTATGACAAATATGGGTTTAGAATTCAATGACTCGTTCGTTGCACAACGATTGGGCTAGCCCACGCAATGGCTCAAAAAAACGACTACCCCTCAGATCGAACGGCTCTTGATACAGTGCAACCTTGTCTTTGCATCCTGACACATAGAATTAAACTCGTCAACTTCACGTAAAATTTATATATAAATTTATTAAAAGTGCCAATTAACTCAGTATAAACGCTGAATTTTCTGTATACTGGTGAAAATTGCGGTCGGGACGTAGAACGGGCAGGTTACGAATCGCGGGCAAAGTTGGATAGAAACCAGCAATTTTAGCGAAGAACGCACCAGTTAATTCCTCTAGCTTTACAGCCGAAGTGCTGAGAAGGAGCCGTTATGCAATTCAGACCCATCGCGATCGCGTTTGGAACTGTCTTAACAGTTTTAGGGGGTGCGATCGAGCCGTCTGTGGCTGCAATTCTCGTTCGGGGTGGAGTGACGCAAATTATTGGACCCGGACTGGGAGCCGTTGAGTTTACTCCCGAATCTGGCGATCCGTCTCAGCCGGGAGTCGATCCGGTTCGAGATATTGGCAATAACGATTTTTCAGGGCCCGATGAAAATCAAAATCAAGTGGGTCTAGAACTCGTGAGATTTGATGCCGTCGCGCCGATTGATATTGAATTTGTGGCCTTTAACGTCTGGGAAGGCGGTACAGAATACCTGTTCAAAGAAACCGTTCTGAATAATACAGGATTGAACTGGGGCAAATTTAGCATTCAACTGGGGTTTGGGACGGGACAAAATTTTACTCAATCCGGTTTGCGCGATCGCCTCGACTTTGATACGTTCAATGCACTGGGTCAGGTGTTTCCCTTCGGCTTAGAACTCGCCGATCTTCCCTTAGAAAAAACACCAACCCCAACTTCAACTGCCTTTGCTCAACTGGATCGTCAGGCCAATCTTCTGCAATGGCAAAATGGCAAAGTCCGTCAGGACCAAAGCGTTGATTTTACTTTCTCCCTTGACCTTCCGAACCTGAGTGCGCTAAACCAGAAGGAAATTCCGCAAGCAAATTGGTTGCTCGACGACCAAGGGCAAATTGTCGGCTACAAATTCACCTTGCGGCAATCCCCCCATGCGGTACCAGAACCCTCTGCTGTATTGGGCTTGATCGGCATCGGTCTTCTCAGCGTGGGACGTGCTAGGAAGCGGAATCACTAATCTCAATCGGCGAATCGATTTGGAGCGTTCGTAGCAACGCTTAACTTAATATTGCGTAAATCCAATCATCATGACCCGAACTTTATTTATCGGCTTAGATGGTGCAACCTTTACAGTGTTAGATGAAATGGTACGCGACCAACCTGGTGTTGGCGTCACCATGCCCTTTCTCAAGCACTTGATGGAAACGGGAGTGCGATCGCCATTGCGCTCAACCCCCAATCCCCTGACGCCGCCTGCTTGGGTTTCGATTATGACCGGAAGAACGCCGGGAAATCACGGAGTTTTTGACTTTATTCGCGCCGAAGAGCAAGGAGAAGAGGTCTACTTTACCCTCTACGATGCTCGCGACATCCAAACCGAAACCGTCTGGTCAATGGCAAGTCGGCAAAATCGCACCGTTGTGGCGCTCAATTTTCCAATTACCGCTCCCCCACGTCCGATTGCTGGCTCCTTAGTTCCGGGATTTGTTCCGTGGAAACACTTGCGTCGCAATGTCACGCCGCCAGAGTTGTTTAATCGTCTCAAAAATATTCCCCAATTTGACCCCAAGGAATTGGCTTGGGATTTTGAACGAGAAAAACAAGCCCTAGAGTTAATGAGCGAAGACGAGACTGAAGAGTGGGTGCGCTACCACCTCCCGCGCGAGGAACAATGGTTTCGGATTGCTCAGACCCTATTGCAAGAAGACCGTCCCGATTTAATGGCGGTGATGTTTGATGGCGTCGATAAGATTCAGCATCAGGCTTGGCGCTTTCTCGATCCGAAGTTGCTCTCAGAGAACCCTTCAGCCTGGGAACGGCGAATGGGTCACTTGTGTTTGGAATATTTTCGACAGTTGGATGGTTACATAAGAGCGTTGGTGGCGTTAGCCGGCCCGGATGCTCAGGTGTTTATGGCCTCGGATCATGGCTTTACCCAGACCACAGAGGTCGTGCGAATTAATACCTTTTTGCATGAAAAAGGCTATTTGACTTGGAAAGCCTCGGAATGCAGCGAGGCCGCTAAACGCCGGGAGGCGAGCAACTTTGCGGATGTGGATTGGGAAAAAACCCTCGCCTACTGTCGCACGCCTTCGAGCAATGGGATTACGATTCGGGTGGCGCATCAGCCAGGGGAACCGGGAATTGCTCCCGATGAGTACGATCGGTTTCGCGATCGCCTGATTCAAGATTTAGAAAGTCTGCGAGATGAAGCGACGGGGGAACGCATCATTCAACAGATTCTCAAGCGCGAAGAGTGTTTTCCCGGTACTTGCATGAAAGATGCACCGGATTTAACCCTCGTTTTACGAGACTACGGGTTTGTGTCTATTCGCAATCTTCAGCCTGTGGTGGTTCCGCGCGAGGTGCCGGCTGGAACGCATCACCCCGATGGGATCTTTTTGGCCAATGGGCCGGGAATTCAACGCGGTTTGCAGGTCGAGCGGCGCAATATCGTGGATGTAGCCGCTACTTGGTTGTATAGCTTAGGTTTGCCCATTCCAGAAGATTTAGAAGGACAAGTTCCGGAAAGCTTCTTTACGCCAGAGTACGTGCAAGCTCACCCCATTCGCCGAGGCGCGCCCTCTCAAACAACTCGCGATCGCCCCGACTCTACCCCGGAAATTAGCGATCGCGATAAGGAACTGATTCTCGCTCAACTCCAAATGCTGGGCTATATGGAGTAACTAGACCGTGGATCGCCGACTTCAGCCGTTAAATATTCACTCCAAAATTCACTTAGAAGCCCATGAAGAACAGCTCGAACGGTTTCGCAGTATTAAGGTGCTTAAACTCAAAATTAAGTGGATGGAAGCGTTGACGCAACAGGCACAGATGCAACTGCAAGAACTTGAGCAAGACCCCGCCCCAGAAGTCGGTTCGATGGACGGCGAACTGGATGCGATTCTTCCCCACTCGGATTTGCACCCCCTAGAAGAACCCACACCTGGCGATTTGGGATTGTGAATGCTCTAGCAATAACTTTCTGGAGAGAGTCCGATGTCAAAAAAGTATAAGGTCATTGATTGTGACGGTCACGTTGCAGAACCTTTTGAACTGTATCGCGAGTATATTGCACCGGAATTTCGAGAACGGGTTCCGCAGCGCATTGAAACGAACGGTCAGCGCATCGTGATTGTGGATGGTCAAGAATATCCCAACTTTGTGAAGTATGGGGGAAGACCGCTGGGGATGGAACGGGATGCTCAAATTGCACGCCCGGTGCAGCGTTCGGCGATCGCCACGGGTGGGGTCGATCCGCATGTCCGCATTCAGGATATGGATCGAGAAGGGATTGATATCGCTGTTCTCTATCCAAGCGGGACGACGAGCATGTGTGCCGTGCAAGAACCTTATCTTGAATCTGCCCTTTACCAAGCCTATAATCGCTGGCTGGCTGATTATTGCTCGCCCTATCCCAACCGTTTAAAAGGATTGGTGATGGTTTCTATGCGTCACCCCGAATTAGGCGTTGCGGAAATTTTGCGCGTGGCTCAAGAACCCTGGGTTGTGGGTATTTTGATTTCTCCGCACATGGATGATTTTAACTTGGACGATCCGCGCTTGCACCCTATTTGGCAAACGGCCCAAGAGCTGGATTTACCAATTGGCATTCATGCAGGAAGCGGACGACCTCCCTACGCGATTGGTACAGAAGAAAGCAGCCAAAATTTGTTTTTAATGCACGCGATGGCGCATCCGTTTGAACAAATGAGAGCGATCGCGTCTTTAATTGGGGGTGGAGTTTTTGACCGCTATCCACAACTGCGAATCACGTTTACTGAGGCCGGGATTGGTTGGGTTCCTTGGTGGCTCGATCGTTTAGAACAACACGCTCAAACCTTTCCCAATCACGTTCCTTTGATGAAAAAAAGACCCAAGGAACACCTCTCTAGCGGTCAATGTTTCTTCTGTTGTTTGCCAGAAGAAGGAACTCTAGAAGCGGTCGTCGCTCAAATTGGCGAAGATTCTGTGGTCTATGGCTCGGACTATCCTCACCACGACTGCGGTTTTCCCACAACTGTAACCCAAATTGAACAGCGCCAAAATCTTTCGGATACCGCTAAGTCTAAGATTTTTTGGGATAACCCCCTTAAGTTGTATCCTCGCTTGCAATAGAAAGAGTTTTGATTGTTTATAGGAAAATTAACGATGGAAGACAGGGTTTTAACTTCAAGCCGCACTCGCGAATCGATTACTGAATCTTTGGTTGCCATTATTGAAGATATGACCAGCGATTGGGATCTGACTTCAACAGAGGAAATTAATCAAAATACTCAGTTGATTTCCGATCTAGCGTTTGAGTCAATTGATATTGTCCAGTTAGTAGTTGCTATTGAGGAAAGTTTTCAGAAGCGAGGGCTACCCTTTGAAAAAGTGTTGATGAATGACGGTCGTTATGTGGATGACCTCAAGGTAGGGGA
>JAAHGE010000333.1 GCA_010672635.1 Desertifilum sp. SIO1I2
TTGCTAGAAGTTCAATACTAGAAATTGTTTGTCGAGAACACCATGCCAGCACTCAGAATAGTGCAGCTTGCAAGCCGCAGCGAACTTCCTTGGTCGAAGCCCTTTTGAACTATCTGCACTACTTTGTATGCAGCTAGAGCGATCGCATCTTCTAGCTTGCCACAATCGTAATTTTTTAAGGAGTTGTAGTCATAAAGCTCTGGTTGCTGCTGAAAAGCAATTGAGCTTATTCGACAACAGCCGAACTGACTTCTATGTCAGAAGCACTCCTCAATTCGGGAAGCTTTAGAATCGGATTTGAGGGTAGAACTTCTACTGTGATTGGAGCAATCGCTTCTGTCACCTCGTTACCCTCTACCTGATTGATTGGTTGATCGGAAACAATCCAACTCAAAAATCTCGCCGAACTATCCATCGGCTGAACGTGGAGATAAACAGCAACAGATTGAATTTGCGAGTGTCCTAGAGTATGCTGCACCAAATGTAGGGGCGCTCCTCGCTCCAAAGCATGACTTGCGTGGGCGTGTCTCAACCAATGCGGGCTGACTGGCGCATCAATCCCGGCTTTTTGAGCCGCCGCTTTGACAATTCGCATTACCATCGAGCGGCTTAAATGTCCTCCTTGTTTGCGCGAAGCAAACACGGGGTCACTAGCACTCGCCGTCCCTCTCAAACGTTCCACAGCCATCCATACTGGAGTCGGGAGTCCAAGGTAGCGAGTTTTCCCGCCTTTTCCCCGCACCACCAGTTGTCCCCCGCCCTGTTTGGCAATCAGATCGCGCCATTTCAAGCCGCAAATCTCGGAAACTCTCAACCCTGTTGTATAGGTCAACAGCAGCAAAACTTTGTTGCGATCGCTCGTCGCATTCTCGATTAACCGCACAACGTCCTGCTGCGTGAGTAACCGTTCGGCTAAGCAATTGCGAACTTGAGGAGGCTTCAGTTTCAAAGCCACATTAACGGGGCAATAACCCGCTTCGTGGGCAAAGCGAAACAAAGACTTCAACGTATTAACAATCCGAGCTTTAGTTGCCGACGCTAAGTCTCCGCGACTGTCAACATACCTGTAGAGGTCTACTAAAGTAACAGCTGTCAAAGGCTTATTGACCCAAGCTAGAAACTTAAGAGCTTCCTCTCTATAGACAGCGCGGGTGCGATCGCTTTTGGCGTGCAACCACATCCACAATAGTTCCTGGTCTTCCACGCCTTCAGAAGGCGCAGAGCGATCGGGAGCCTTCGGTTTGGCTTTCATGAATTCCTATGCACATAAACACTGCATTTGGTTGCATTCACTCTACCACAGGCTTAAGTTTCAAAAACAGTAAACTCGCATTCATCTGCTCCATCTTTCTGATGGAATCAAAGTGCGCCTGCGGCTTTTTGTGTCGATGAATTACGCGATAGCGTTAGCGAGCAAGCGAGGCGTAAGCCTAGCGCTGCTGCAAGCAGCAGATCGATATTGATACACTAAGCATGTGGGGATGAGTTCACCCCATGCCAGAAGCCAAACCAAGAGCGATCGCCTCCGGAGGCGATCTCATCCAAATCTGCGATCGCTCGCCAATTCTCACCAGTCTTCATGCAGGTTGGAATGGCATTTTCCTGGGACATTTCCGCACACCAGCCTATGAATCTCCTGAAGTTTGCAGTCCCTTTTGGCATGGTCTTCTCATTGAACTCAGTATTGCCGAAGTAGCTTACAGCGTTGGTTTTGCCAACCAGAGCCATCTCAACCGTCACTTGAAACGTCTGCTAGGCGTGACTCCTAGACATATTCGCCAAAGATGACAAGAATGTGCAAAAAATTGGACGAATCTACAAGACGCTCTCAAGCAAAAAGGTAATTCTGGATAATGTAGAGTTACAAGCGAGTGGGCAATGGATACCGTCAAAATTCCTTTATTTTAGGCAAAACCAATGTCCCTCAGTTGCTAGCATCGAACGAATCGGATAATCCTGTCTACGGTTGTACCGTCAATCCCTGGAATCCGGAACGTTCTCCAGGGGGAAGCAGCGGCGGTGAGGCGGCAATTATCGCAGCTTTGGGTTCGTGTCTTGGCTTGGGGAGTGATATCGGTGGGAGTGTGCGGATGCCTGCCCATGCCTGTGGGATTTGCAGCCTCAAGCCAACATCCAGTCGGTTGTCAATGGTGGGTCATGTACCTTTGTTAACCGGTCAAGAAGCGATACTGGCACAACCCGGCCCAATGGCACGGACTGTTAGGTAATAGCAAAACGCATCCACAACTTAAGCAGACTATTCAAACCATGTCTCTACTAAAAGCTGTACTCAAAGTTATTGCAGCAATTTCTGGATTCATGGGACAGCCGCTCATCGCTAAACTTTTTCCTTATATAGGCGAAGTATCGGTGAGCGACTACTGGCAGGTTATTGATGAACGTAACCGCTACCGTGCTGCTTTTATGGCAGCAATGGAAGCTAAACAAAAGGTAGAGCGATCGCTCCCACCTTTCATCTGCCTGAGTGAAGAGCTGCGAGGGGTTGGTGAAAGTATATTCGTTACCTTAAGCCAATCTTTCTAAGTGTTCTACCAAGGCTCAAGTCACCACTACTCTCGACCCAGGTTTTTAATCACAACTGGTAGGCTTTCCAGGAAACTGGTCACAACAAGCCCCATTGCAACACAGCTTTCGGCAAAACTCAGGTTAATCGAAGCACTGTTGCGAAAGGACTTATGAACGACACGAGTAAAATTGCTAAAACCGAAAGCTCTCGCTCACGATTGGCGGCAGCGATGCAATTTGTTCCTGCCGCACTCGTCATCCTCCGCTTTTTCATGGCACCGTTACTACTACTCAATGCGCTCGATGGCAAGACAGATGCCTGGTTCATTGTTGGGTTTGTAGTAGCGTTTCTCTCAGATATCTTTGATGGTGTCATCGCACGCCGTCTTGATGTTAGTACAGCTTCCCTGAGAAAGGCTGATAGTTGGGCGGATGTCTGCCTGTATATTTGCGTTGGAATCAGTGCCTTTTTGGTGCATTCTGATGTAATTATCGCCTTCTCTCATGGGTTGAGTGCGGTAGTGGGCATTCAATTGATTTGGTGGGTCGTCAATTTAGCCAAATACGGTCAACCCGCCAGCTATCATACGTATTCAGCCAAAACCTGGGGAGTCAGTCTGTTTGTTGCGACGATCGCTCTGTTCGGCTTTGGTTATGGAGGATTGACGCTGAGTGTGGCGATCGCCGTGGGCATTATTCACACCCTAGAAGAAATTGCGATGACATTAATCCTTCCTCAGTGGACTCATGATGTGTTGAGTATTGTACATGCACTCAGGTTGCGCCAATCTTTCTGAAGAGAAGGCGATGCTGCTGAGTAGCCACTACGAACAGCGCACCTTGTAGTATAGTATCGGTGGTAAAAACATCCAGCCCATGATACTAGAGGTTGCCATCCTTGATGTTAAGCCCAGTATGGTTAATGAGTTTGAAACTGCTTTTAAAATAGCCTCAACCATTATTGCCTCCATGCCAGGGTACATCTCTCATGAACTCCAACGTTGCTTAGAAATCACGAACCGCTATATTCTACTTGTGCGCTGGCAGACGTTAGAATCTCACACCATTGGGTTTCGACAATCGCCAGAGTACCAACAGTGGCGTTCCTTGTTGCATCACTTTTATGACCCGTTCCCAACAGTGGAACATTATGAAGTTGTTGCTTTTCGCTAGCCATCTACCCGACGAATTGGAATTTGAATTTCACTGCGCTTGGCAGGTTCGGGGACATAGGGAGCATCGTAGAAGAAGCGGCGAGGTGAACCGACGACAGTCCACTCCGGGTGCTGCGCTAACCACTCTCGTAACCGTTCTATGTTCTTTTGGTAACTGGAGTAATTGTAACTGCCTTTTAGGCCAAGGCTGACGACTGTCATGGGTGCAATGTCTTCTACCTGAATATTTTGTGCAACCTCAGTAGGGTAGATGTCAGTGCTGCGGTAGAGGAATGAAACAAGCGCTTCACCGCGTTCATTGGGTGCGCCCATCTCACCAGCTTCCAGGGTGCTAACTGGATAACGGGTTTCTACTGGAGCTGTCATGGAGATATTGTTAGAGCTGATGTGGCGATAGAGAGGGTCAAACGCTCTATTGGCTGCCATTGAGAGTTCTCCTGAATAGCGAACTGTGGCAGAACGGTATGCGGGATATTGTTTGACCTCAATTTGCCCTTCTGGTGTTGGAGGTGGAAATCCTTCTGGCAAGGGAGCAGCAGTAGCACTGTAGGCGAAAAATGCGATAGCGCAAGCGCTGCCGCCAAGGCAGATCGCAACTACTGCCAGGATTCCTACGGGTAACAGTAAGTTCTCTAGCTTCACAGGCAACCTCAGCAACTCTTCTTATTCTAGGTCTGGCAGTTTTTCACGGGGGCAGGCGTACCTTCCTTGTAGAGCACAATCATGCGATCGCCCATCAGTCCTCATTTCGTTACATCAACATGCAACAGCAAAATACCAATTCAGCTCTCAAATGAAATAAATCCATTGCTTTTGCGATCGCTCGATGGGTGGTTTCTACATCCCCAAAGGACACTAAGACTTGATTCAACACCACATCATTGAGAATCGGGTAACTATATAGCAGCTTTCAAATCCTTAGCAAAATGTCGGGCATGGCGACAGGTACGCTCAATTAAGTCTGCCAAACCAGAACGACCGAGCGATGCCTTCGGCGCTGCTAAGAGCAGAACGCAATGCTGCCCACACTTCAACGCCACGCGCACGCCTCGATAATTCAGGAGTATAGTCTGACGGGTTGCGCTGCTCGCTGGCGGTGGGTAAATATTCGGCAGTAATCGCAATTGCTGCTTGCAACGCAGAGGCATCGCGAACAAACGCCAATCCACTGTCATACGGCACGTTCAACCACTCTTTTCCCTTGTCGCACACTTACATCATGAATAATGGCTAACCAACGTGGACTTACTCTTGGAAAATTTGCACCGTTCCACAAAGGACACCAGTTTTTGATTGAAACGGCTTTATCCCAAATGGATGAAGTAATTGTCATCATTTACGAGGCGAGAGAAACAACGTCCGTTCCTCTTAATATTCGAGCAGGTTGGATAAGGAGACTCTATCCGGATTTACAAGTCATCGAAGCTTGGGATGGTCCAACTGAAGTCGGAGATACACCCGAAATCAAGAAAAAGCATGAAGACTATATTCTAAATTGTTTGAAGCTACAGGAAATCACTCACTTTTATTCCAGTGAATTTTATGGAGAACACATGAGTTTAGCTCTAGGAGCTGTCAATCGAATCGTAGATTATGACCGCAAAACCGTACCCATTTCTGGCACACAAATCAGAAAAAATACCTTTGCCTATCGCGAGTATTTGCATCCTTGGGTTTATCGCGACTTGATAACGAATATAGTTTTCCTGGGCGCTCCATCTACGGGAAAGACAACGCTTGCATCCCGATTGGCACAGGAATACGACACGGTTTGTATGTCGGAGTATGGGCGGGAGTATTGGGAGAAGCATCAAGTTAATCGTCGGCTGTCTCTCGAACAATTGGTTGAGATTGCTTGTGAACATTTGAACCGTGAAGAAGCACTGCTATACGGGGCAAATCGGTACTTATTTACGGATACTAATGCGATTACCACCTATATGTTTTCACTCTACTATCACAACACGGTAGCACCCCCACTTGCTGAACTCGCTAATCGGGCAGCTTCACGCTATGACCTGGTGTTTGTTTGTGATACAGATATCCCTTATGACGACACTTGGGATCGTTCTGGAGATGTGAATCGACGCATCTTTCAAAAGCAAATTGTTAACGATTTAATTCTTCGCAAGATTCCCTTCTTT
>JAAHGE010000334.1 GCA_010672635.1 Desertifilum sp. SIO1I2
TCACGAACAACTCTGCGTAAAGTTTCCTCTAAAGGTTCGCGGCTCTGCTGAATATGCTGGCGCAAAGCTTCGTTAATCATTGTTTGATAATTTCCTCCACCTGCAAGATGAACTTGTTCGCGAAACCAGGCTAAAACATCTTCATCTAATCGAATTGTAATCTGAGTTTTTCCGGGGGGTGTTGGGTTGATGGCCCCTCGTTTCTCCTGACTAAAATCATATTCAGCTTCTATAAGTTTCATAACTTGTTATTTGTTTTTTAGCTCTACAAAAAGCTTTAGCTTAAAATTTTTATTCTAGTAATAGTCATCATCATAGCCTGTATCAATAATTATCTCACCTAGATTATTATTTGGGTCGATATTAATGCTTTTTATGTCCGAATCACACAAAGAATCGTACTTATCTCTAGATAGAGTAAGCGTAACTTCTGCATTCAAAATGATTGATTCCTTAGAAACCATACTTATTTTTTCTACATTATAATATGTCTCATACTCTCTATCATAAGTTGCATATTCTAAGCTCACATAGCTTACTTTGGCAGAAAAGTTAACCTCAGCGTCTAACTCAAACACTACTAAAGGGTGCTCTGCATCAAAATCATCAATATCAACTAATGAAGTACGAGTAATATCTACTGAATTAACCTCAACTTCAATTTCTTCACTTCCCCCTTCGATTAAGCTAGTTCCAGAGCGATCAAGTGAAAATTCCAAATCTAAGAAATTATCCGCTATATATTTTTTGATTTTCTCTTCTTTTTGATTATATAGATCATAGCATACATAAACGTCATCTGAATCAGTTTCTCCAATTATAGTTTCCAACAAGTCATCAAGCTTTCCAATCAAATTCAAGTCGTCGCTTGAAGAACAAAACTTCTCCCAATCGGAATCCCCACTAACAACATAAATCATCTTATTTCTGTCTTTTGCCTCTCTTTGAAGAGCCAATAGTGCAAAAGCATCTGGAAACTCATATTTCTTCTTTCCTTCACCAAATGGTGGAGAACCAGAAAAATAACTTGCACAAACATCAATTAGTGAAACCCGATCAAGTTCGACTATCGATCCCTATGAAACACTAGTACGCTTATTATACCAGCGCGACCAAAGTACATTCGTTGTGAGGGAGTCGGAATTTTTTACTCAGCACTGAGTATAATGATTCAGCCGTCGTTCCCGCGTGGTAATGGTTCAGACTCCTAGCGATACAGAACTGGTTGCGGTTTTGCAAGAACAACCCCAACTTGACTTTGAACTTCCCGATCCTGAAGATGAGGCGATCTCAGAGCATGAATTTCAGCAGAGGCTGGATAATGCTTGGTTAGTGTGCGATCGCTTTGACTTGCAGACTGAAATTTGGCGGGGGCGAATTTTGCGGGCGATCCGCGATCGCGAAAAGAAAGGCGGCGATGGGAGGGGAACCGGGTTTCTCAACTGGTTGAAGCAACGGGAAATTACCAAAAGTCAGGCGTACTCGCTGATTCAACTGGCGAATAGTGCCGATACTTTAATAGAGGAAGGACATCTACAACCCGAAGCGGTGAGAAATTTTAGCAAACGTGCCTTTGTGGAAACGGCAAAATCGGCTCCAGAGGTGCAACAATTGGTGACGGAAGCAGCCCAAAAGGGCGATCGCATTACTTGCAGGGAAGTGCGACAACTCGCCGATGAATGGACGGCGATGTCTTCGGATCTCCTCCCGGATGAAGTCAAGCAAAAAGCCGCCGCCGGAACGATGCCCCCTCGCTATTTAGCCCCATTGGTGAAAGAATTGGGTAAGCTGCCCGATAGTCACATTACGGCGATCCAAGAAGAAGTTGCCGAAAACCCGGATGTAGATACCGTTAAACAAGCGACTACCGATGCCCGCTATCTCGCTAAGTATTTAGACGCTGCGATTCAAGTTCAAGCTTTAAATCAATCGGATATTAATCTCGAAAAAGCCTTAGAAGAAGCTTTGCGTTTGGGATGTTTGAGTACGGCTTCGGAAGTTGTGAAACAAGCCGCCCAACTCGAACAGGCAATGGTCAAACTCTACAACACCTGGAAGCGGTTGAGCAATGTCGCCGATCGCCTCTACGTCGATACAGGTGCGAGTACCCCCCATTTGCGATCGCTATTGAGTTGCCTAGAAAACCTTACCAACGATGTCATTGAAGTTCCAATGGATGAAATGGGCGATCGCACCGTCCGCCTGCAAATTTTATCCGATACTGAAGAATAGGGTGGAGAAGCGTGCAAAGTTTAGTTGCCAGTAGACTTGACGAAGGATACTCACGCTCTTTTGCGTAGGTTGAGTTGAAGTCCGAAACCCAACACAATCCTAGCTGCTGTTGGATTACGCTAACGTAAACCCAACCTACGCGACTCATCGGACTTTCAGGAGTGAGTATCAGTCAATCAGCGAAGGGTAGCAAGTTCTAAATTAGAGGTTATTAGTATAGCAACCGCCAAGGCAATGAATAGAGTAGAGATGTTCCATCAGAACGTCTTCACCCCAATCTGTTTGTTCTAACCGTATAGCATGAGAGTAGAACGACAAACACAAGATCGACTATAGAACTTAGCCTATCGCTTCCTTCTCTTTCAAGACCCCGTAACTTGCTAGATTAGCCTTTTTGACGACGCACCTCAAAAGAACCCAATCAGTACACTATTTCATAGAAGCTAGCGCCATAGCCCTTTAAACTCAGCACTTTAAATTCAACACATTAGATATGCAACTTTTGCCCAAGACTGCAACCGAACCGCAACCCACCGCTAACAAAACCATTACCTTGGACGTTGGGGGAATGAAGTGTGCGGGATGCGTCAAAGCCGTAGAAAAACAACTGACGCAACATCCCGGCGTGATTTCCGCCTGCGTGAACCTCGTGACAGAAGTCGCGGCTATTGAATGCGAAGCCGGAACCGATCCGCAAGCCTTAGCCGAGAGGTTAACAAAATCCGGCTTTCCCAGTCAACCGCATTCTCTCCAAAGCGAGACGGATCTCCAGCTCAAAGCGGCCCGCAAACAAGCCGAGGAACGCCAACAACTGCAACAATTGGCGATCGCGATCGTTTTAATCGTTTTATCAGCGATCGGTCATCTGGGCCGCAATGCTTACCCCTTAACAAATATCTGGTTTCATGGAGGACTTGCCACCCTTGCCCTGTTATTTCCCGGACGCGCGATCGTCGTGGATGGCTGGCAGGGCTTGCGCCACAATAGCCCCAATATGAATACTTTAGTGGGATTGGGAGCGGTTTCTGCCTATCTGGCCAGCGGCGTGGCGTTATTCTTTCCGCAACTGGGGTGGGAATGCTTTTTTGACGAACCCGTGATGCTTTTGGGATTTATTTTACTGGGACGAACCCTCGAACAGCGGGCGAGAACCCAAGCCGCCACAGAATTACGGGCCTTATTGGAACTGCAACCTAAAAAAGCGCGGTTAATTGTGGAAGGGGACTCGCCCAATAGCAACCAGGTGATGGAAATTCCCGCCGATCGCGTGAAGGTGGGGGTTTTGCTGCAAGTCCGTCCGGGCGAGAAGATCCCGGTGGATGGAGAAGTGACGGCGGGGGAAACCACCGTTGATGAATCCATGCTAACTGGAGAATCCATCCCCATTGCCAAACAACCGGGCGATCGGGTTGCAGCCGGAACTGCTAACCAGTCGGGGGCGATCGCGATCCGCGCCACCCGTACCGGAAAAGAAACCACTCTCGCCCAAATTGTTGCTTTAGTTGAAGAGGCCCAAACTCGTAAAGCGCCCGTCCAGCAGCTAGCCGATACGGTAGCGGGTTATTTTGCCTATGGGGTAATGGCGATCGCGCTGTTTACCTTTAGTTTCTGGTATTTCATCGGTATTCCCCTCTGGCCGGAAGTCTTAACCCATCATTCCACCTGGATGCTGCACGATCTGGGGACAATGGCCCATTCTTCTCACCCAACGCAACCCCTATTGTTGAGTTTAAAGTTAGCGATCGCCGTTTTAGTCATCGCCTGTCCCTGCGCGTTAGGACTCGCCACCCCAACCGCCATTTTGGTTGGAACCGGGTTAGGGGCGCAACAGGGAATTTTAATTAAGGGTGGGGATGTCCTTGAAAAGGTTCACCAAGTTCAAACTCTCGTTTTCGATAAAACTGGAACCCTCACCACCGGGCAACCCACAGTTACTGATTGCCTCAGTATAGAAGGGATTGAACCCCAAACCCTACTCCAATTCGCCGCCGCCGTCGAACAGGGAACCAACCATCCCTTAGCCAACGCCATTGTTCAAGCGGCCCAAGACTTAGAAATTCCCGCCGCTGAAGCCTTTCAAACCCAAGCGGGTTTTGGAGTTAGCGCCCTGGTTTCCGGGCAACTCACCCGCCTGGGAACGGCAGAATGGTTAACCCAACATCAAATTTTGATTCCCGAACCCTGGCTAACTCAAGCCCAAACCCTGGAAGCCGAAGGAAAAACAGTGGTTTATATTGCCATTACCGACCAATTTGGGGGAATTATGGCGATCGCCGATCGCCTGCGCGAAGAGGCCCAAACCACCGTGCAGCAACTCCAGCAACTGGGTTTAGACGTGGTAATGTTAACGGGAGATCGCCCGACCGCTGCGAATGCGATCGCCCGACAACTCGGTATTTCTCGCATCTTCGCCGAAGTCAAACCTGACGAAAAAGCCGCGATCGTCCAGTCTTTACAAAGCCAAGGTCATGCTGTCGCAATGGTGGGCGATGGCATTAACGACGCCCCCGCCCTCTCCGTGGCTGATGTTGGCATCGCCTTGCAAACCGGAACCGAGATCGCTATTGAAACTGCCGAAATGGTTCTCATGCGCGATCGCCTGACCGATGTAGTTGCAGCAATTCGTCTCGGACGGGCAACCTTTAATAAAATTCAACAGAACCTGTTTTGGGCCTTTGCCTATAACCTGCTAGGCATCCCCATTGCAGCAGGTCTGCTGTTACCCCTCTACGGGATTATACTAGCACCATCTTCTGCGGGTGCATTAATGGCTTTCAGTTCGATCAGCGTCGTGACCAACTCTTTACTCCTGCGACGCGTCCCGATCTCTAGCGCTGACCCAGGCAAGCTAAATTAGAAAGGGGCAATCTCAAAAGCCCAAAGTTTCGGAGTTTAGCCGATTCTCTGCCTTTTGATAGAGTTGAGAGTCCAGAGACGATCGGTAAGAATACGTTCATCCCTTTCCATCGCCCCAACTGCTTCACGCAATCTTCATTCAAACTGGCTAAACTCCAACTCATTCTAGTAAAGGTCCTTGACGTTCGCACTTCTCATGGTTGGTTCAATGCCTCTAGCACCTCATCAGACCCATCTGCTTATTATTGAAGACGATAAAGGCCGCAGAGAATTTCTGTTAGAGGCCCCCGTCTACTCCATCGGCAGAGACGCCAAGTGTGATATTCGTCTAGTCTCTCAGTTTGTCTCGCGCCGACACGCGACCCTGGTTAGACTGCCGAATGACGATGGTTCTTGCTATTACCGAATTGTGGATGGCAATCTCAAAGGCAAAGCAAGCGCCAATGGTATTTTAGTCAATGGTCGCAAACTCCCGACCCACGACCTGCAAAACCAAGATGAAGTGGTGTTTGGCCCGCAGGTCAGGGCCATTTATTATTCGCTGAAGCGAGATGCGATCGTGACCTCGCCCCCTGATGAATTTGACATTACCTTAATTAGTCCGGGAATGGTTGGCGAACCAGAGGATCACGCCGGGCGCCGAGATATAGAAATTCTGTGTCAGGCATTCGATGGGCCGCAGCAGCGCTTCGGGCACCACCATCCAGCCGAGCCGCCAGCCGGTCATCGAGAAGTATTTGCTGAAGCTGTTGAT
>JAAHGE010000335.1 GCA_010672635.1 Desertifilum sp. SIO1I2
TCTCTAGTTTTGCCTTGAATCATATTTTAAATTGATGCCAAAGATCGGCGAATCCATCACCCGCTGTTGAGCAAGATTGACTCAGATTAGCGGAAGCATTTTATAAAAAACACTTATCCCTTTGGCGCTGCGATCGCGATTCAACAGAGGAATCAGGTACAGTCTAGCCAAGTGGCTTTAACTGATAAGTTTCGATTATCAACAAAGTCAGCAAGTTTGAGCCAAGATTTTGTAAAAAATGCTGCCTGTTAGTGAAGGCATTGCATAAACTTAAAGGTATGGCGTTTGCTTGAAGTATAGACTGGTGTCTATAACTTCGGCGAAAGCAACTTAAAGATCTGATTGACTGACTGTTGTCCGAACCGCCCTCACCCTAGTCCTCTCCCACACCGCGAGGGAACGCTCATCGATTGTTGGCTTCCTTCTCCCGATGGGACAAGGATTGGGGATGAGGGGAAAGTAGTGAGTGTCAGTCAACCAGCTCAAAGATACAACCCCTGCTCCGAAGCCACTACACACATCACACAGGTGGATTTTCGGCAGGTGTTCCGTGCGGTACAGGCAAGCAGCTTGTAAACGATACACACAACCAGTATGGAGCCAAAACCATGAATAAGTTTGAGTCAAGGCAGCCACAGCCAAAATTGGATACGAATGAGGGGTGGGTTGTGCAGGTATATGGCAGTAATCGCCGTTTGCTCTGTGTTTTAGAACCCTCCCACGCTTGGATCTTCTCTATTGGTTGCATTGTTGGTTTGCTGCTTTCAATTATTTGGATTAACGCCGCTCGCCATAGTCCCCCCTTAGAGCCGGCCCCACCCACAGAGTTACCCGCATTGCAAGTAGATTAATACGATCCATCATTGCGATCGCAATTCCCATAGACCAGAGACAGCGATCGCCTAACGAAACAAAAGAAAAACTTATGACTTGAATTTGACATTGCGTTTCAAATTCGCGTTCAAGAGCGTAAAAATCTGGGCTTTTCAGGATAGACTTAAACACATGGAAATTAAAGCATTGATAGAGCCTAGTCTATGGAATGTAGTGAAGATCTAGCGATCGCCTTCCAGCCCCATTGAGAGAGCGGCAACATCTAACCGCTGTGTCAATCGGTTCTCGCTTAACGCCTGCGCTCTAAGAGTAAAGCTCACCAATCGCAATAATTGTTCTTCATTAGAGGAGTTGTAAGGAGGTATTCATGGATTTTTTGTCCTTGTTTTTAATGGACTTCGTGAAGCAGTTGCAGTCCCCAACGCTCGGCTTTCTGCTAGGTGGTATGGTCATTGCCGCACTGGGTAGCCAACTGCAAATTCCAGAGTCGATTTGTAAGATCATCGTCTTCATGCTGCTCACCAAAATCGGTCTGACTGGTGGTATGGCGATCCGCAATTCCAACCTGACGGAGATGATTTTACCCGTAACGTTTGCTGTAGTGTTGGGAATTCTCATTGTATTCATCGCGCAATATACATTAGGCAAGCTGCCGAATGTCAAAGCCGTGGATGCGATCGCGACCGGGGGATTGTTTGGTGCCGTAAGTGGCTCTACAATGGCTGCCGCTCTGACGGTTCTTGATGAACAAAGTATTCAATACGAGGCATGGGCGGGCGCACTCTATCCTTTTATGGATATCCCAGCACTTGTAACTGCGATTGTGGTAGCCAACATTTATCTCAACAGGAAAAAGCGTAAAGCAGCAGGCGAGTATCCTAGCAAGCAGGAGTATGTCGGTACCGCAGGGGAATATACCAGTAGTCCCGCAGGCGCGGCTTTAAGTACCGCAGGCGCAGCTGTCCCCGCAGGCGTGTCTTTCAGCACCACAGGCGATTATCCCAATCCCGCAGGTGATTATCCCACCAGCCGCCAAGAGTATCGCAGACAACAGCAGGGACAGAAAGAGAATCGGGTCAAGATCTGGCCAATCGTACAGGAAAGCCTCCAGGGGCCTGCCCTATCGGCAATGATACTCGGCCTTGCTCTGGGTCTGTTTGCTCGTCCAGAAAGTGTCTATGAAAACTTCTACGATCCCCTTTTCCGAGGTCTGCTCTCGATTTTGATGCTGGTCATGGGTATGGAGGCTTGGTCAAGAATTGGCGAACTCCGCAAGGTGGCTCAGTGGTACGTCGTTTATAGCGTGGTGGCACCGCTGCTACATGGGTTCATCGCCTTCGGTCTCGGTATGATTGCCCACTATGCTACGGGATTCAGCTTGGGAGGTGTTGTGGTTCTGGCTGTCATCGCTGCATCTAGTTCAGACATCTCAGGCCCACCCACGTTGCGAGCCGGTATTCCGTCTGCCAACCCCTCCGCCTACATCGGCGCATCCACAGCCATCGGTACGCCCATTGCGATCGGCGTAGCAATACCGCTCTTCCTAGGGCTTGCCCAGGCGATAGGTGGCATCTAATCCCAGACGGGTCGCAGTCTGTTGGCGTTCTCTTGACTTGGCAGACCCAGTCACTCAATATATATCGTTAAGGAGGTAACTAACATGGCCAAGCCAGCCAAAAAGCTTGTCATCGTCACGGAAAAGATTCTGCTCAAAAAGATCGCCAAAATTATTGAAGAAGGCGGAGCAACTGGTTATACGGTAGTAGAGACGGGCGGTAAAGGTAGTCGTAACGTACGCTCGTCGGGACAACCCAACGTTTCCGACACCCAAGCGAATATAAAGTTCGAGGTGCTGACCGAAAATCGGGATATGGCGGAGGATATTGCGGATCAGATCGCAATCAAGTTTTTCAACGATTATGCAGGCATTGCTTATATCTGTGACGCGGAGGTACTGTACGCGCACACTTTCTGCGGGCCAGACGGTTGTTGAATCGAAACGACACAGACTTGAAAAGCCGGGGTCATTCCCCGGCTTTTTAGTCGCTGATGCCAATTGGTGGGTCTGGCAGCCTGTTGACAATTCTCCGACCTGTATAGAATATTAAGCAATAAATTCCATTCCAGAAGCAGGTGACGTTGAGCTACCGTTGAGGTAAGCTTTAACCGAAGTTGCGATCGCTTTTGCCAGTAACGGCGGAACCGCATTCCCAATTTGCTTATATTGGCTTTCTTGAGAACCATTAATCGTCAATCAAGGGTATATTGAGCGATCGCGCTACGAAATCGAGATAGGGAATTTTAGCGTCAGGATTTGCTGAGTTCCGGCGCGATCGCACTCAACGGGACAATTTCTACCATACCAGCCAGAACCCGCATCCATTCGCAAATCGGTTGACCTTTAGAAGCCACGAATAGATTACCATAGGGCTTACTGCTCGAAGAGTCGGGCTTACAAGCCACTAGGTTGTTGATTGACGCGAAATAGTTATGCGGTACTTAATTACAAGTGCATTGCCTTATATTAATGGCATTAAACACCTGGGCAACCTGGTTGGATCGATGTTGCCTGCGGATGTGTATGCTCGGTTTCTCCGCCAAGAAGGGGAAACGGTACTTTATATTTGTGGAACGGACGAACACGGTACCCCGGCGGAAATCGCAGCTTTGGAAGCCGGGTTAGAGGTTGCAGAATTTTGCAAGCAGCAATACGAACGCCAAGCCGATGTTTATCAGCGATTTGGGTTATCCTTTGATTACTTTGGTCGGACTTCCTCGCCAGAAAACCACGAACTGACGCAACATTTTTATCAACGTCTGGCTGAGAATGGGTTTATGGAAGAGCGAGAAATCAGCCAGATGTACTCGCTAGAGGATAAGCGATTTTTGCCGGATCGGTATGTGATTGGCACTTGTCCGAAATGCGGCTATGAGTCTGCTAGGGGCGATCAATGCGAGAATTGTACCTCGGTTTTGAACCCGACGGATCTGATTAATCCCCGTAGCGCTATTTCGGGAAGTACAAATCTGGAAATTCGTCAAAGCAAGCACTTATTCTTGCGGCTAGATATGCTTAGTGATGCGGTGCGCGAATGGGTGGAAAATCATAAAGAGTGGCCCGTACTCACTAAATCGATTGCGATGAAGTGGTTAAATGAGGGGTTACAGAGTCGCTGCATTACTCGCGATTTAAGTTGGGGAGTCCCTGTCCCGCGTCCAGATTTTGATGGGAAAGTCTTTTATGTGTGGTTCGATGCGCCAATTGGCTATATCGCCGCCACGAAAGCTTGGTCTAGCCAAGGTGAAGACAGAGATTGGTTAAGCTGGTGGCAGAATGCAGATGATGTGCGCTACGTGCAGTTTATGGCGAAGGATAATCTGCCATTCCACACCATTATGTGGCCGGCGATGATCTTAGGGACAAAGGAACCTTGGAAGCAAGCCAACTATATTAAGGGCTTTAACTGGTTAAATTACTACGGCGGGAAGTTTTCCACTAGTTCTAAGCGGGGGGTATTTCTAGATCAAGCGTTGGAAATTGTCCCGGCGGATTATTGGCGCTATGCTTTGATGGCAACTGCACCGGAATCTTCTGATTCGGCGTTTACTTGGGAGTTATTCCAAACCAAGATTAATAAGGATTTGGCGGATAACTTGGGGAATTTTGTTAACCGCATTCTTAAGTTTGCGGCGTCTCGCTTTGATAGCAAGATTCCCAGTGGGGGAACGCCAACGGAGGTGGAGAAACGTTTGGAGGCGACTTGTCAGGAAGTTGTAGCGACGCTGCGCCATCACTTGCAAAATCTGGAGTTTCGCAAGGCGGCGGATACATTATGCGCGTTGTGGACGGTAGGAAACCAGTATATCGACGAACGGGCCCCTTGGGCGCTATTTAAACAAAATCCAGAGGAAGCGGCGTTAGTCATTCGCACTTGTATCCACCTGATTCGGATTTATGCGATCGCCTCTACTCCTATTATCCCCTTTACGGCGGAAAAACTCTGCGATGCTCTTCATTTATCCGAGACTGAAAGAAAGAGCAGTCTGGCTACTGTGGTGGATTTTAACATTCTAGAGTGCGATCGCCCCTTTGAAGTCCCTCCTCCATTGTTCCAAAAACTGGATGACGAACGCATCGCCGAGTTGAAAACCCAGTTTGGCGGATAAGAAGAGGATGGGGGGGTGGGGAGATGGGGGGATGGGGGGAAAGGAGTGCTTCGTGATGAGTGCTGTTGCGCTAGCTTGGTGCGAAGCAGTGTGCTGAGTCAGTAGTTACCCAGTTTTTTATGTCTTCTTCCCCCTAAATCCTAACTCCCTTCTTCCCCTATCCTCCTACCTTTTCATCTCCCCACCCTCTTCCCCACTCAGCACTCAGCACTCAGCACTCAGCACTCAGCACTCAGCACTTAAAATAAAGCGTGGAAATTCTGCTTTCTCTTGCCCGTTATGGAATTTTAGGTTTAACCTATTTAGGACTAGCGTTAGGTGAGTTTCCCGGCTTGCGGATGAACCGTCCAACGATCGCGCTAGTGGGTTCGGCGTTTCTGATTGCGTTCGGTGCGCTAAACTTACAACAGGCTTGGACTGCCATTGATGCCAACACGATTGTGTTTCTTCTCAGCATGATGGTGGTTAATGCCAATTTATCCTATTCTGGTTTTTTTCAACTGGCGCTAGTTTCGCTAATTCGCTTAACCAGCAGTCCGTTTGGCTTGCTGATGGTTTTAACGTTGGGTAGCGGAATTTTATCGGCGTTTTTCTTAAACGATACGCTGGCGCTAGTGTTTACACCGCTAACCCTGAGTTTGACACAGGCGCTGAATTTAAACCCGATACCTTACCTGTTGGCGATCGCCTCTGCTACTAATTTAGGCTCAGTTGCCACTCTCAGCGGCAATCCACCGTCGCGGCCTGGGAGCAGGGCACCAAAAAGCCGAGTGGCGCAGCGGCGCGTCTGCTGGATGTCGTCGACCGCAAGGGTCTGGACGCGCTGACGTAAGACGCGCGG
>JAAHGE010000336.1 GCA_010672635.1 Desertifilum sp. SIO1I2
TATCGGTTCAATGCAAACTGGAACCGATTAATTGATTTACATCCTCTTCAAGAAAATCTAAGTTAATCTCCTCCATAAACGCTTGAATGGTGTCGCTGGGGTGAGGGTATTCCTGTTGATAAAGCTCAATTAGGCTCAGTAAGTCTTGAACGTACTGCTTTGCAGGATTTAAGTTACTAGAAATAAAGCCAACTGAATTATTAATTTCGTGAGCCATTCCTGATGCAAGTTGTCCTAAACTTAACATCTTTTGTTTTTGGAGTAACTGCGCTTGAGTTTTCCTCAATTCGCCTAAAGTTGTTTGCAATTCTTGATTTTGATGTTGTAATTGATTTTGTAGATTTTTTAGCATTAAATGATGTTTAACCCTCACTAAAATCTCTTCTAATTGAAAGGGTTTTGTGATATAATCTACGCCGCCGACTTGGAACGCTTTGACCTTATCGAGAGCGTCATTAAGCGCGCTTAAGAAAATAATAGGAATGGATTGAGTCTGCTCGTCGTGTTTGAGCGATTCACAGACTTCATAGCCATTCATATCGGGAAGATTAATATCGAGTAAAATCAAATCGGGCTGAATGGTTTGAATCGCAGTCAGAGCCATTTTGCCATTAATCGCTTTGCGAACGCGATAACCTTGCTCGATTAACAAAGAAGATAAAAAACGAATGTTATCGGGCATATCATCGACAATCAGGATATCGGCTGAATGAGTAGCGGGTGGCACGGTCATAGGAGTTGCAATCATCTTGAATAATTAAAGGGTTATCTAAAGAGTGGAAGTTGTTAAAAAAATTGTGGCTTGCTGACTTTCCAGCGGTCGAGAAAAGAAATAACCTTGACCCAATTCACAGTTGAGTTGCTGAAGTTGCAAGAGTTGTTCGGCGGTTTCAATGCCTTCCGCGATCGCTCTCAAGTTCATAGTTTGGGCAATCTTAATAATGGTGGGCACCAAACCCAAGTTATGAGGCGAGCTAGTGAGGCGGCTGACAAAGGAGCGATCGATTTTCAGCGTATCAACCGGAAAGTGGTGAAGATAGCTTAAAGAAGAGTACCCCGTACCAAAATCATCAATACAAAGTTGAATTTGGCGATCGCGCAACTTCTCCATAATCTCCTTCGCCGCTTGGGGATGGTTCATAATGGCGCTTTCCGTAATTTCTAACTTCAAATTCCGGGGATGTACCTGAGTTGCATCTAGCACCCGATCGATTTCCCAGATCAGATTGGCATCTGCAAACAAACGCGCCGACAAATTGACGCTCACCGTCAACTGTTGCGGATCGCAGCGCAAATACTCATACTGATGTTGAGCCAACTGAGCCTGCCATCGTTTAAGCTGTTGGCAAGCTTCCTGCAACCCCCATAAATCAATTTCTCGAATAAACCCCGTTTCTTCCGCAATCGGAATAAATGCCATCGGTGAAATTAAACCTTGTTGGGGGTGCAACCAACGCACCAAAGCCTCAAACCCCACCACTTTTCCCGTCTTTAAAGAAATAATCGGTTGATAGTGCAAGCAGAGTTCTTGGCGTTCGAGCGAGCGTCGCAAATCGGTTTCTAGCTGTAAAACCTTGAGCGCCGCATCGTGAAGAGTCGGATCGAAGACATGGTACTGTCCTTTGCCCAACAGTTTGGCTCGATACATTGCCGTATCGGCATCGCGCAAAATATGTTCGGGTTTATCGTAGCTGGGGTTAGCCAGGGTAATGCCAATACTAGCATTGAGAAAAATTTCCCGTTGGGGTAATTCAAAAGGTCGCGTCAGCTCTTGCAGAATGTGGCTAGCGACTTGAGTGGCATCGATTAAACCCGTAATATCATTGAGCAGAATGGCAAATTCGTCACCCCCTAGACGAGCAATTAGGTGTTCCGGCGTCAAAACTCGCTCTAAACGACGCGCCAAGGCCATTAAGATCTCATCGCCGACTAAATGTCCGAGGGAGTCATTCACGACCTTAAAGCGATCGCAATCCAGAAACAATACCGCAAACTGAAACCCCTGTTCGGCTTTCATGCGGGCGAGTGCTTCTTCTAAGCGTTGCATTAATAACACGCGGTTTGGCAACCCTGTCAGGGCGTCATGCAATGCCATTTTCAATAACTGTTCTTGCAAGATTTGGCGCTGGTTAATTTCGCGCTGCAAGTCCTGATTCACCTTTTCCAGTTGATGGGTGCGTTCTCTAACGCGGGCTTCTAACTGAGCGTTTAGAAGTTGATTTTGCAGCGTTGCGGCTCTCAACGCCAGTTGATTGCGAACGCGAGCTAGCACCTCTTCAAACTGGAACGGTTTGGTGATGTAATCGGCTCCTCCAACTTCAAACGCCTTCACCTTATCGAAGGTTTCATTGAGAGCGCTTAAAAAAATCACGGGAATTTCTGCGGTTTTTGGATCGGCTTTTAACTGCTGGCAAACTTCATAACCATTCACATGAGGCATCATAATATCGAGCAGAATCAGCCGAGGTTGGGCAGCTTGCACGGCAGTGAGGGCCATTGGGCCGCTTAGGGCTTTGCGGACGTGATAGCCTTGCTTGGTTAGCATGGTGGAGAGCAAGCGCAAATTTTCTGGCGTGTCATCAACAATTAAAATATCTTCAGAATCGATTCCGATTTGCACAGAGATCATGGGGTCTTCCGTGAGGGTCACATGCGTTAAGTTAAGGAAGGACGGGATTGCATTAGGAACTAGCCGAAAGCACTCATCCCATTTATAGACTGGCCGGCTACCCAATGCAGCGCATTAGGAGGAGAATTGAACCACTTCCTTGAGAGGTGACTCAATCGATTGATTGGCGAGCGGCGAAATGCCTGCAAAGGTTGTAAATGGGGCTTGAGTATCTACATACTGTCAGTTTAAATGCTGATTTAATGGGTACTGCAACTCTTTTTCGCGAAAAGGTCGGCTCTGTGCTGGCAGCATCGGGTCTAGGATGAGGAAAGTTAGGGAATTTTTAGTTTAGATTGAGGATAGGAAGGATGTCCGCATTGACCGAGGTTCGCGATCGCTTTAATCTTTCTCCTTTACAAGAGATGCGATTCCCGTAGAAGGGAAAGTCGTAAACATCGCTCTGGCCGAAATGCTCGATTGTAACTTTTGTTTCCTGGGAGCGATCGCGCCAATGTCCCAAGTTAATTGCGATTTTTCTGTCAAGCGACTCAATTTTACCTTCTTAAGCCGTAGAAGTTGCTGGCAAATTGGAGAATTTTTCGCAATTTTACTGATTCTGCCAGCCTAATCTTGATAAGGCTTCAACTTAAGATCGGGATTAACCTGGGGAAATTTCTGCATAATGCGTGTCAATCCCCAAAAAGTAACTTATTTTCAAAAAAATCGCAGCAATAATCCAATAAAAAGTTACAGATCTTCCTTCCAAGTAAGGTTTTTCTCGGTTTTAATTGAAACACATCGTTGTCGTCGTTTTAGCCTGATAGATCTCAATGACCATTGATGAAGTGGTACAAATATTTAACGCAAGCCAGTCCAAGCCCCTAACGAAGCTCCAAGAATGGCTGTTACGGCAAGCCTGGGAAGGCAAAACCTATGCCATTATGGCAGGGGAAGCCAATTATACCGAAGAATATTTGCGCCGTACTGCTGCTGAACTGTGGTCATATCTGAGTTCGATTTGGGGAGAACCGATTACTAAACCGAACTTCCGCTCAATCCTGGAACCGCGTCGCCTTTCGCAGGCGCAAAAACAACTGATTGAAGATGCTCAACAATCGTCTGCGATCGCCATTCCGGAATTTCCTAGCGGTCCTATCACCTTAGATTCTCCGTTTTATATTCCCAGACCTCCCCTCGAAGAACTCGCCTACGAAGAAATTGCCAAACCTGGAAATGTGATTCGGATCAAAGCACCGCGAAAAATGGGCAAAAGCTCCCTGTTATTGAGAATCGGAGCCTACGCCAATTCGTTGAATTACCGAACCGTTACCATTGACTTGCAACAAGCAGATAACCAGGCCTTCAGCAGTCTGGATCGATTTCTGCGTTGGTTTAGTGCCAATGTCAGCTTAGAACTCGGCTTAGAACCCCAACTTGAGGCTTACTGGAAAACCGAAATTGGCAGCAAAGTCAGTTGTACAATTTACTTTCAAAGTTACATTCTGACCCATTTGAACGCGCCCCTAGTCTTGCTGCTCAATGAAGTCAATCGCATCTTTGAATATCCTGAAATTGCGCGGGATTTTCTCCCCATGTTGCGCGTCTGGTACGAGCAGGGCAAAACCCTAGAAATTTGGCAAAAGTTGCGTTTAGTCGTCGCGTATTCTACCGAGGTTTATATCCCGTTACGGCTGAATCAGTCTCCGTTTAATATCGGGTTTCCGTTAAAGCTTCCACCGTTTACCCCAGAGCAAATTGATGAGTTGGCGCGGCGCTATCAAATTGAGTGGACGGATAGCAGCAAAATCAAACGATTAATGGCACTGTTGGGAGGACATCCCTATCTAATTCAACTGGCGTTCTTTCATCTGCATCGCCAAGAGATTAGCCTCAAGCAACTCCTCGATCAGGCTCCCACTGCATCGGGAATTTATCGCGATCATTTGTTGCATTTACGCTTACTCTTGCAAGCAGAACCTCCGCTAGAAAATGCCTTAAAACAGATCATTTCTGCCGATCGCCCTGTGGAATTAGAGCCAGTCTTGGCGTATAAACTCGATAGCTTGGGACTGATTTCTCTAGAGGGTGATTTGGCAACACCGAGTTGCGAATTGTATCGCCTTTATTTTCGGAATTTGCAAGGCGTTCGCGAACCGCCTCCATCAGAGCATCGCTTTATGGTAGTGTCTGAACCGTGGTTGGGCGATGGTTCCCCCGAACCCCAACCGGGAAATCAGGATGAGTTGACCCAACTGGCGAATCGTCGTTACTTTAATCATTACCTGAAACAGGCTTGGCAGCAAGCCGAACAGCGCAGTCAACCTCTATCGCTGATTTTGGCAGATATTGACTGTTTTAGAGCCTATAACGATACCTATGGCTTCTCTGCCGGGGATACTTGTCTGCAACGAGTGGCAGTGGCGATCGATCGTTGCATTGATTTGGCGGAGTCTCTAGTTGCTCGCTATGGGGGCGAAGAATTTGCGATCGCGCTCCCGAATTTGGACGAGGCGCAAGCAATCCAACTGGCGGAAACCCTGCGCGCCCAGATTCGGCAGTTGGGCATTGCTCACTCCTCCTCCCTCGTGATCTCGCCCCTTCTCACCCTCAGTTTTGGCGTGGCTAGCATTTTTCCCGACCGGAATACAGATACCAATGTATTGATTGATACTGCTGCTCGCGCCCTCTATTTATCTAAAATGCACGGGCGCGATCGCGTGACGTTCCTCAACTACACCTAAGTCCCCTTGAACGAGAAAACTTGAGCCTCGTACTCGCCCAAGTCGAGGATGAGTTGGCGATCGCTTACCTGAATGCGATCGCCTCTCGTCCATTCTTTCCAGGTGCCATCCGCCGGAAAATCGTCAACGGCGTACCCGGCTAAAAACCGATCGGAAAAGTTCGCCACCACCACTACTCGCGAGCCTTCTTCATTCCAACAGGTGTAGGCAAAAACGCGACTTTCGGGATTTTCGTGGAAAAACTCAATTTTGCCCGTATGCAAAGCCGGATTTTGTGTTCGCAAAGCGATGAGTTGCTGGTAATGTGCAAATAACTGACGATTGCGATCGTTTTCGAGCAGCGACCATTTGAGGTTCTGCGGTTCGTTTGGCGTGCTGCGGGTATCCATCCCAAATTCTTCACCCATCCAGATTAAAGGTAAACCCGAAGCCGTTAATAAC
>JAAHGE010000337.1 GCA_010672635.1 Desertifilum sp. SIO1I2
GGATGGGGAGATGGGGGGAAGAAGGGAGTTGGGAGTTAGGAGTTAGGAGTTAGGGGGAAGAAAAGATAGGAAGACTTGATAATTATCAACTCAGCACACTGCCATACACCAAAGAACCACGCAACAGCACTCACTACTCTTCCCGCCATCCTCTTCTCACTCAGCACACCGCTACGCACCAAGAACCGCGCAACAGCACTTTACACTCAGCACTCAGTCCCCCACTCGGAACTCGGAACTCGGAACTCCCGACTTCCCACTCAGCACCCAGCACTTTCTACTGAGTAGTTAGACGCCGAAGTCGCGGGCGTTGGTGTGGGCGCTAAACCCGCCTGTGCGGAAGAGTCGGTCTAAGTCGCTGGGGTCAGAAGAGACGCGTTTGGCTTCTTCGATAGTGATTCTACCTGTGAGGGCTAGATGGTAAAGGGCGCTGTTGAGGGTTTGCATTCCCTCAATGGTGTCAATTTCCATCAGTTGTTTAGCTTCTTCTTCTTGACCTTTGAGCAAGAAGTCTTGCATTGCTGGCGTATTCACCAGAATTTCATGGGCTGCTGTGCGCCGACCGTCGGTGGTGGGTAATAATAACTGAGCAATTACGGCAACCAGAGAGTCAGTAATTTGAATCCGCATAGCCTGTTGCTCGTCTGTATCATACAGGTTCAGCAAGCGGTTAAGGGAGTTAATGGCGCTGCGGGTGTGCAGAGTACCCAGAACTAAGTGTCCGGTTTGGGCGGCTTGGAGGGCGGTGTTAACGGTAATGCGATCGCGCATTTCCCCAATTAGAATCACGTCTGGATCTTCGCGCAATACCGCCCGCAAAGCTTGGTGAAATTCGTGAGTGTGCAAGCCCACTTCCCGCTGGCTAATCAGGCAGTTTTGCGAGGCGTGGACGTATTCAATCGGGTCTTCGATGGTGACAATATGCCGAGACTCAGTTTCGTTGAGGTGGCGAATCATCGCTGCCATTGTGGTCGATTTCCCCGATCCGGTGGGGCCGGTGACGAGAACTAGTCCTTGGGGACGCGTAATAATGCTTTTGAGGACTTCGGGTAAGCCTAAATCGTCAATGGTGGGGACATCTAAACTGATCAACCGGATCACAATTGCCCCTCCAGTCAGCGACTCGAAGCAGTTGATCCGACCGCGCAGGAAGCCGGGGTAAAAAATAGCGGTGTCGAGTTCTTTTTCTTCCGCAAATTTTTGGCGCTGGGCAGGGGTTAAAATTTCAGCTAAAAATCCCTCAAACTGTTCTGGGGTGACTTTGGGGAGTGCTTCGACAATGACCATTTCTCCGCGAATTCGGTAGCGCGTTGCTTGACCGACGCGGATGTGAATATCAGAGGCTTTGCGATCGTGGGCATCTTTGATAATTTGTTTAACAGTTACTCCTCTGGGAACCTGCCGGACTTGACCAGGAGGCACTTGGGGCGGCGGTGGGGGAGGACTTTTGGGACGAGAGCCAGGTGATGCTTGTATGGGTTGATCCATGATGTTTTTCCTAATCCGGCACGCAACAACAAGTTGGAGAATATACGGAGGGGTTTATCTTAAATCCAAGATAGTTATGCCCAATTCTTAAAAGAACCGCCAAATCGATCCGAGATTTCACGTATTTATTTTAAGAAATTCCTGGAAAGCCCGCCAGTTCTTAAATTTCTTAATCTTGCCAATCCGGAACCTGAGATTTTAATCTGTGTCATAAAAGTAAGTTCATTTCAGATCGTACCTACAGAGCGTGCAAGGGCTATGCAAATCAAGCGCTTTCTCTTATGTGCTGCTTCCTTCGGGTTGATCGCTACTCCGAATATGGCGATCGCCTCTTCTCCCCCTATTGTCCTTGCTCAATTTCAGGGAGAGGAGCAAACCAGCATCAATGTTTATCAAGCTGCGAGTCCCGCTGTTGTGACCATTCGTGCCGGTCGCGGTTCGGGTTCGGGTTCCATTATTAGCGCTGAAGGTCTGATTTTAACTAACGAACACGTTATCCGGGAATCGGGTAACGGTCAAGTCACGGTTCGCACTCCCAATGGTAGAACCTACACGGGGGCTGTCATTGCGATCGATCGCCGTAACGATTTGGCTTTAGTTCGCCTCCTGAATACCCAAGGGGAACGTTTTCCCACTATCCCTCTAGCCAATGCAGATGGGATTCGAGTCGGACAACAGGTGTTTGCCATTGGCAGTCCTTTCGGGTTGTCAGGGACTTTAACTCGCGGGATTCTCAGCCGCATCGGTCGCGATGGAGATTTACAAACTGATGCCTCCCTCAACCCCGGTAATTCTGGCGGCCCTTTGCTCAACTCTCGCGGTGAGTTGATTGGGGTGAATAAGGCAATTTTAAGCCCTGATGGTCGCAGCAATAGCGGGATTGGCTTTGCCACAAGTGCCACGATCGCTAGAGACTTTATTACGCAAAATGCCAATCGTCCGGTTCCCAGTGGTGCGGTTGCTAGACAACCGACTCCCAGTTCTCCAGCGCAGCGCAGCGGTATCCCGAATTCTCCGAGGTTGGGGGTGACGGTGGATGGTCGCAATTTAACGGTGTTGGAGGTGGAACCCGGTTCAATTGCCGCTACCATTGGGTTACGTCGAGGCGATCGCCTGGTCGCGATTAACCAACGTCGCCTCACTGGAATTGGCGATCTCCAATCTTTGCTGGAGAGTCGCCCGAATTCGGTTCTTTTAACCGTGAGTCGGAATAACCGTTTAGCCAACGTGCGCGTCCGGTTTTGAGAAATATGGCAATTCCGAATTTTGACCGTTAGGTATCCCGCTAGCGGTCTTTTTTCATTCCTAAGACAGAAGCAAAGTAGAAATAAGAGAAACTTGTCAATGCCAGTACGGGTTTTTAATCGATGGCGATCGCCCATACGCTAGCTGTTTTAACTCAGATCGAGTACAGTAATCGACAACCCCTCAAAAGCTTAATTTATTCAGGATTAATAACGTGCGTGCTTTATTGATATATCCGGTTTTTCCCCCCACTTTTTGGTCATATAACAAAATTTTAGAATTAGTCGATCGCCAGGTTCTTTTACCGCCTTTAGGACTCATTACTGTTGCTGCAATCTTGCCCCAAACCTGGGAATTTAAACTGGTCGATCGCAATGTGAGAGCCGTCACCGAAGCCGAATGGGAATGGGCAGATCTAGTCATTTTATCGGCGATGATTGTCCAAAAACAAGACTTGCTTGAGCAAATTCAAGAAGCGAAGAAGCGAGGAAAATTAGTTGCCGTTGGCGGTCCTTATGCCACTTCAGTTCCCGAAGAGGTAAAAGATGTGGGAACCGATTTCCTGATTTTAGATGAGGGTGAAATTACCCTGCCGATGTTTATAGAAGCTCTGGAAAGAGGCGAAAAAACTGGAATTTTCCGAACCACTGAAAAACCAGCCGTTACCGAAACCCCCGTTCCCCGCTACGACCTTTTAGAACTAGACGCCTACGATTCTATGTCGGTGCAATTCTCGCGCGGCTGTCCCTTTCAATGCGAGTTTTGCGATATTATTGTCCTCTACGGTCGCAAACCCAGAACCAAAACGCCCGCTCAATTACTCAAAGAATTAGATACGCTTTATCAATTAGGATGGCGGCGAGGCGTATTTATGGTCGATGATAACTTTATTGGCAATAAACGCAATGTCAAGCTGTTGTTAAAAGAATTAAAAATTTGGCAAGAACAGCATCAATATCCATTCCGGTTTAATACTGAAGCTTCAGTGGATTTAGCCAGCGATCCAGAATTGATGGAAATGATGGTGGACTGTAACTTCGATGCCATCTTTTTAGGGATTGAAACTCCGGATGAAGAGAGCTTGCAATTGACCAAGAAGTTTCAAAATACGCGCAATTCTTTAGCCGAAACTGTCGATAAAATCATTGAAGCCGGATTGCGTCCAATGGCAGGGTTTATTCTGGGATTTGATGGCGAGAAAAAAGATGCTGCCACTCGCATTATTGAGTTTGTCGAGCAAGCTGCGATCCCAACTGCCATGTTAGGAATGTTGCAAGCCTTACCCAATACTGCCCTATGGCATCGCTTAGAAAAAGAAGGACGCTTGCGAGTTAATGATAAACAGGATATTAACCAAAGTACGCTGCTCAATTTTGTGCCGACGCGTCCCATTGAAGATATTGCCAATGAATATGTTGAAGCCTTTTGGACGCTATACGAACCGCATATTTTCTTAGATCGGACTTATCGCTGTTTTCTGAAGCTAGGCGCGCCAACTGCCAAAGAACCGTTTAAGCTTCCGAGTTGGACGGATCTCAAGGCATTGAGCATTATTATCTGGCGACAAGGGGTTAAACGCGATACGCGCTGGCGGTTTTGGCATCACCTGGGGGGAATTTTACGCCATAACCCGGCCGTGTTTGCCCATTATCTAACCGTTTGCGCCCATAACGAGCATTTCTTGGAGTATCGCCAAATTGTCCGCGCTGAAATTACGAAGCAGCTAATAGAGTTTCAACGTCAAGAAGCGCTTTTGCAAACTGAAAGTTCATCTGAGCGTTTAGTCGAAAGCGCGTAGGATAATGGCAGCGTGGGATCTAGCACAGCTTGCATATGAACATAGCTCAGAAACTCGCCGATTGGTTGGAAACCCATTGGATAACGCCAGCTTATGCGGGATGGTTGCTGATGGGGTTAGCGGTTTTCTTTTTTGGGGCTGCTACTAATACCCTTGTGGGATGGTTGTATGTGATGAGTGGGGTCAGTTTTGCGCTATTGCTGGTTGCCGCAATTTTACCAGCGCGATCGCTCAAAGATATCGAACTTTATCGCAAACCCATTCAACCTGTCAGTGCGGGAGATTGTTTAACCGTCGATCTCGAAATAATTAACCGAACCTCGCAACCCAAAAGTTTACTGCAAGTTCAAGATACCCTACCGTTTGTATTAGGCAAGCCGATCAAATCTGCCATTGAATCGATCGCGCCGCACGGTACCTACAAATGGACTTACTACCACCCAACCGAACGACGGGGAATTTATCGTTGGGAAACCGTCCAGCTTAGAACAGGCGCGCCGTTAGGATTATTCTATTGTCGGCGATCGCGCCTTTGCAAAGCAACAGCGATCGTCTATCCTACCGTCCTCCCCTTAAGTACCTGTCCCATTCTCGATCGTCTCGGACAAGACCAAGCCGTCCGCTATAAAAGCGATCGCCAAGGCTTCCAAAGCGCCACAGAAGGCATTACGCGCGGTTTGCGACCCTATCGAGTCGGCGATCCTACCCGGTTGATTCACTGGCGCAGTAGCGCCCGTTACGGCGATTTGCGCGTGCGCGAATTAGAGGTAATTTCAGCCGGTCAAGAAGTCGCGATCGCCCTCGATAGTGCTGCAAAATGGGACTTGGATGATTTTGAACAAGCCGTAATTGCTGCCGCCTCCCTTTACTTTTATGCCTCGCGGCGACAAATGAACGTCCAACTGGCAACATCGGCGACTGGGTTGCTTCAAGGTCATCGCGTCGTCTTAGAAGCCTTAGCCGCCACCTATGCTGGCGAAGAATCCATCGGACAAGCCTTCGGTCAAATTCCGGCGATCTTACTTTCTCCCAACCCTCAGCAACTTTCCTCCCTCCCTAGGGGAAGCCGCTGGATTTTGTGGTCGCAGTCGGAGGGCAATTCATCAAACGATTTTCCCGGTTTAACCATTAACCGCGAGGAATCCTTGCAACTGCAACTGCAAAAACTGCCATCTTACTAAAAAATGTCATGTCTGAATCCGACTTTCCCTGCCAGAATTCGGCGGGAAAGTCG
>JAAHGE010000338.1 GCA_010672635.1 Desertifilum sp. SIO1I2
TGCAACATGAATGTTAATCTGGCTTTGGGATAAGTGGGGTCGAAGGGAACGTAAGCTGCACCGGCTTTGAGGATGGCGAATAGTGCGATAACCATCTCTAGGGAACGTTCTGTACAGACTCCAACTAGGGTTTCGACTCCAACGCCGAGAGATTGGAGGTGATGGGCGAGTTGATTGGCTTTACGATTAAGTTGGCGATAGGTGAGAGAGTGGTTTTCAAAAACCACTGCGACAGCATCGGGAGTTTGTTCAACCTGCGCCTCTACCCAATGATGCAAACATCCTTGTTGAGGATAATCTACTTGGGTGTTGTTCCATTCCACCAGAAGCTGATGCTGTTCTGCGGGAGTGAGGAGGGGGAGAGTTGCAATTTCGCGATCGGGATTAGCGATAATACCAGCAAGTAAGGTTTGGTATCCCTCCAGCATTCGGGTAATGGTCTGGGCGGTCAATAAATCGGTACGATATTGAGCGATCGCAATTAAGCCATCCTCGGTTTCCACCATCTCCAGCGTTAAGTCAAACCGCGCCGTTCCCGGATCGAAGGGTAAGCGACTGACTTCAACGCCCGGTAGCGACAGAGGCGTCATCGGCAGATTTTGTAACTGAAACAGGATTTGAAAGAGGGGCGTATGGCTGAGACTCCGTTCTAGGCGGAGTTCTTCTACCAATTGCTCAAAGGGTAAATCTTGGTGGGCGTAAGCCCCAAAAGCCACCTGACGAACGCGGTTTAAGAGTTGGCGAAAACTGGGGTTTCCCGACAAATCCGTCCGCATGACTAGGGTATTGACAAACAAGCCCATTAAGCTTTGCGTCTCGGCGCGATCGCGACCGGAAACCGTTGTCCCGACGGCAATATCCACCTGCTGCGTATAGCGGTAAAGCAAAGTTTGAAAGGCGGCTAGCAGCGTCACGAACAGGGTGACACCTGCTTTTTGGCTAAAAAGTTTCAAATCTTGGGACAGGGACGCAGACAGCCGTAGAGACTGGGTAGCGCCGCTAGAAGTCAACACGGGAGGACGGGGGCGATCGCTGGGTAGAGTCAGCGTTGGGTTCACCCCTGCCAATTGCTGCTGCCAATAGGCGAGTTGCACTTCCCGTTTTTCGCCGCCAAAGGTTTGTTTTTGCCAAACCGCAAAGTCAGCATATTGAAGGGGCAATTCTGGTAAGGCTTCAGAGACATACAGGCGGCTGAGTTCCTGCATCAAAATCCCGATCGACCAGCCATCCGCAATAATGTGATGGATCGTCAGCAGCAAAACCCATTCTGCGGGGTCGAGTTGCAGCAACAGGGCGCGTAATAGAGGCCCCTGGCTGAGGTCAAACGCAAATTGAGCCGCCGCGATCGCCTGCTGTTGCACCTGCCGTTCCCGTTCCTGGGGGGACAGGGGTTGCAAGTCAATGACGGGTAGCGCCAGAGTCAGGTGAGGGAGGATCGCCTGTTGGGGTTGTCCATCCCGTTCCCGAAACACCGTGCGGAGGGCTTCGTGACGGGCGATCGCACCATTAATACTATCGCGCAACCTCCCGACATCCACCCGCCCCCGCAAGCGATAGGCCTGGGGGATATTGTAGGTCGGGTTTTGCGGTTCCAACCGATCGAGCAGCCACAGCCGTTGTTGAGAGAAAGAAAGCGCTAACGGTTCTCCGGTGCGGGGTTGGGGCCCAATCGTGTTGGGTTTAGCTTGTTTGAGCCGTTCGAGGAGAAGTTGGCGTTTTTCGGGCGACAAATTGGCAAGGCGTTGGTTGAGTTCGTTCATGAGATCCCCCCAGTTGTTGCAAGCAGGGCTTGTACCTCGTCTTCAGAGAGCATTTCAATCTCAGCTAAGGCTTGGGTGAGGAGTTGGCGATCGCTCCTGACAGCAAGCTGTTCGACGATCGTTTCCCCCAAAGCGGCGACAGTCGGGGCGCTAAAAAAGGTCGCTGTCGAGAGTTCTACCCCAAAGCTTTTGCTCAGGCGGGAAACCAGCAGGGTTGCCATTAACGAGTCCCCCCCCAATTCAAAAACGTTATCCTCCACGCCGACAGGAGTGACGCCCAAAAGCTGTTCGATGAGTTGAGCAATCTCGCTTTCCACGCCATTGCGGGGGGCAGTGTAGGGCGTTTCCAGGGGGGGTCGAGGATGGGCGGGTTTTGCCGTCACCTCCGCTGCCAGTTGCGCCTGCCACGCCGTTACCTGTCGCGATCGCGCTTGCACAGTGGCAAAGTCTTCCGGCGACACAATAATTTGAGCCATCGGGGGACTGCTTAAAATCCGCTCAAAGGCGGCAACCCCTTCCTGTACCGTCATTCCCTCCGTTGACCCGGCCATCATCCCCACCTGCCAGCGGCCCCAATTAATGGCACAGGCGGCTGGGTGGGTGCGGGCAAAGGCGTCGAGGAAGGCATTGGCGGCGCAATAGTCCACCAAACCGGGAACGCCAATCATACTGTTCAGGGAAGAACAGCAGTAGAAGAAGTCGAGGGGGGCATCTTGTAACAGTTCGGCCAGCAGGCGGGTTCCCGCCACCTTGGGGGCGAGGGTGCGATGCAGTTGTTCGGGCGCGAGGCGCTGAATTGTACCGCCTCCAGGGATACCGGCGGCATGGATAACGCCTTGGATCGGGCCGAAGCGTTGCGTCCCTAGAGCGATCGCGGGTTGCAGTTGTTCGCGACAGGTAATATCTGCCTGCACGACTAGCACTTGGGCCCCTAATGCCTCCAAAACCGGGACTTTCTCAGCCGTTTTCGCCGTTCGTCCCACCAGAATTAACCGCGCTTGGACGGTACGGGCCAGATATTCCGCCAAAGCGAACCCAATACCCCCCAGTCCTCCGGTAATCAGATATACCCCTTGATGGCGCAATCGTTGGGGCGTTGTCGCCGTTAACCGCACGGGTTCGTAAGCTGGCAGCCAGCGATGCGATCCGCGATAGGCAACGACCGGATCGCGGCTGTTGGAGGTGACTTCCGCCACCAGTTGGGCGATCGCTTCTGGGGAAGGCCATACGATATCGATGCTGCGACAGGTGATATTGGGATATTCCAGGGGAATGACGTTACAAGCCGCCAGGGCGATCGCAGTTTCCGGTTCTCCCCGTTCTAACCCCGTCACCTCCTGCACTTGGTTAGATAGCACCGTCAGCGTCAGGGGTTGGGTGATATTCGCCGCCCCTAGGGTTTGGACGAGGGCTAGCAGGTTCTCAACAGGAGTCAGCGAGGAGTTGCTTAACCCCCAACCATAGATAATTTGAGTGGGGCAATCTTTCTGCAACAGGGCGAGGTAGTCGGGATGGGGCGAGGTAATGGCGAGCGCCTGAACTCCCCGCGCTTGCAACTGCTGGACGAATTCCGTTCCCTCCGCACTCTCTGGCATCAGTACCCAAACGCAACCGCTGGCTACCGTGCTTTGGGGTAAGAGCGATCGCTTCCACGAAGGCAGATAAAACCAGTCTGAAATCTCCCTGTGTTGCAAGTTGCGGGGGTTTTGCCCCACCAAGGCTTGAAACTGGGGATGAGGTTCTAGCCAATAGCGCTGGCGTTCAAAGGGATAGGTGGGTAGCGGTACGCGAGAACGAGGAGTTGCGTAGAATTCAGACGGGTGAACCTCCACCCCCGCCAGCCACAGTTGGGCGACGGTATTGAGAATAAAGGTGCGGTCTGAGTGCTGTTCCTGGGGATGGCGCAGAGTCGTCAAAATCGTCTGAGAGGAGCTTTGCTGCTGGCTGAGGCGGCTTAACGTGCGACCGGGCCCCACTTCAATTAAAATCCGGTCGGGGTCTTTCAGCAGTTCGGCAGCGCCTTGGCTAAACTGTACGGGGTTGATTAAATGCTCTCCCCAGTAGGCTGGATCGGTAGCTTGAGCGGCGGTAATCCAAGTTCCCGTAACATTGGAGAGGAAGGGAAAACGGGGCGGTTGTAGTTGCAACGTCCGCACCAATTCCACCAACGGCGCAACCGCCTCCGCCATCAGGGGAGAATGGAAGGCATGGGAGGTTTGCAAGCGCCGACAGCCTATCCCCGCTTGTTCTAACTGGTGTTGCAGGGCGTCTATGGCAGCGAAGGTGCCAGAAACCACGCAGTTAGACGGGCTATTGTATGCGGCTAACCACAGGTTTTCCCCCAATTCCAGCCGATCCGCCTCTTGTTGCACGGCTAGCATCGCCCCTGGCGGCTGTTGTTGCATCCAGTATCCCCGCTGGGCGACGAGGGTTAAGGCATCTTCAAAGGTAAATACCCCGGCTAGGGTGGCGGCGACATATTCCCCAATGCTATGTCCTAAAGCAACATCGGGCACTACGCCCCAGGAGATCCACAGTTGCGCTAGGGCATATTCCACCACAAATAGGGCGGGTTGGGCAATTCCCGTAGGCGTCAGTTGGTCTATTTCTGAGTAAAGCCGGGAACGCAAGTCTAAACCCAGATGCGGTTGTAGAACTTCGCAGCCGCGATCGATCCAATGACGAACGGTGGGTTCGCTGTCGTAGAGTTCCCGCGCCATGTTCGGGTATTGGGAACCTTGTCCGGGAAATAGGAAGGCAATGGGGCGATCGCCCGCTTTACAATAACTGGAGGCGGGGGGATGGGTGAAGGCTGCGATCGCTTCTGCTACGGTTTGACAAACCACCGCCCGCCGATACTCGAAGGGGCGGCGACCGAAATGTAAGGTATAGGCAATATCGGCTAAGTTGAGATCGGGATGCTGTTGCAGGTGTTGGACTAAATTCGCAGTCGCTGTTTCTAAGGCGGTTTTGGTTTTGGCGGAGAGTCGCAGCACTTGCCCAGACTCCGCCGGGGGGGATGGCACTATAGGAGGCGCTTCTTCTAAAATGACGTGGGCGTTGGTACCGCCAATGCCAAAAGAACTCACCCCAGCGCGGCGCGGCGTTCCGCAGGCTTCCCAAGCCGAGAGTTGGGTATTGACATAGAAGGGACTGTTGGCAAAATCAATCTGGGGGTTGGGTTGCTGGAAGTGCAGGCTGGGGGGAATTTGTTGGTGTTGCAGGGCGAGAACAGTTTTAATCAACCCTGCTATTCCCGCCGCCGCGTCTAAATGGCCGATATTGGTTTTCACCGATCCAATGGCGCAGAACCCCCGCTGAGAACTGCTAAAGGCTTGGGTTAAAGCCGCAATTTCGATTGGATCGCCTAAAGGGGTTCCCGTACCGTGGGTTTCAATATAGCTGAGGCTTTCGGGGGGAATTTCCGCGATCGCGATCGCCATCCGGATCGCCTGGGCTTGACTGTCGAGGCTGGGCGCGGTATAGCTAACTTTCAAGGCTCCATCGTTGTTAATGGCCGATCCGCGAATGACGGCTTGAATGCGATCGCGATCGTTCAACGCATCTTCGAGGCGCTTTAAAACCACAATACCGACGCCTTCCCCGCCTACGGTACCTTTCGCAGCAGCATCAAAGGCGCGACAATGCCCATCAATTGAACCAATACCCCCCTCATGGTAAAAATAGCCCATTTTCCGAGCCGCGCTAATGGAAACGCCCCCGGCTAATGCGATGTCGCACTCCCCATTTAACAGACTTTGACAGGCTAAATGCACTGCGACTAAGGAAGTAGAACACGCCGTTTGTACCGTGTAACTTGGTCCTTTTAAGTTCAGCTTATAAGCGACTCGCGTGGTTAGAAAATCCTTATCGTTGCCAATGGCTAATTGATGCAAATCCACCGTATTTTTAAGCTGAGGATTCAAGCAGGCGTTCAATAAATAACTGCTTAAACTCGAACCCGCAAAGACGCCAAGATATCCGGGAGCCATTGGCGTCTTTGA
>JAAHGE010000339.1 GCA_010672635.1 Desertifilum sp. SIO1I2
CATTGGTCATCGCATAGGAAAGGCCGAGATTGGCGTAGAGCGACGGCTGGTTCGGGGCGATCTTGAGCCCCAGCTCATAGGTATCGGTTCTCTGGTGCTATTGCTGCAACAGCTACAAAATGGGGAGATTGAGGATTTAGAAGCTCTACAAGCCAAGCTCAGAGCGATCGCCGAAGAACTCACCAGAGAACCCGAAATTTCTCCCCCAGAGCTAGAAGATGAGGACGACCTGCAACCGGCCACCGTACCCGATGCCAATACCGTACCCGATCTAGAAGCCGCTCAGATGGGTTTAGTTTCGCCCATCGCCTCAAATATGCCCGCCTCTGCCCCCACCCGCTTCCAGACTTCTAGCTTTATGCCAGAGCCAAAGAGCGATGTTTTAGACGACCAGCCGACCGTGGTTTTGCCCATGCAACTGTTCAGTTTAGACAATGCGGGCTTCACAGACACGGGGACGCAGCGCAATCATAATGAAGACGCCTTTTGTATCCAAACGAAAATAGAGCGCGTTGAAACCAAAACGGGACGAACGCTGTATGCGAAGGGATTATATATTCTTTGCGATGGTATGGGCGGTCATGCTGGTGGCGAAGTCGCTAGCGCTTTAGCTGTTGATACCTTAAGGCGGTATTTTCAAACTCAGTGGTTCGATAATCCCCACTATCAGGACTGTTTGCCCAGCGAGGAGTCGGTGCGCGAAGCCGTTCGACTCGCCAACAATGCAATTTATGAGGTGAACCAGCAACAGTCCCGCACGGGTAGCGGTCGGATGGGAACGACTCTGGTTCTTGTCTTGGTGCAAGATACCAATGTGGTTGTCACCCATGTTGGGGATAGCCGCCTGTATATGGCGACTCGCAAACAGGGGTTAATTCCCGTCACCCAAGACCATGATGTGGGACAGCGCGAAATTCAACGGGGGGTTGACCCCAATTTGGCGTATACTCGTCCGGATGCCTACCAACTGACGCAAGCCTTGGGGCCTCGCAGCGATGAGTTTGTCAAACCGGACGTTCAATTTATGGAGTTGAATGAGGATGTACTGTTGGTCTTAAGTTCGGATGGGATGACGGATAACGATTTGCTAGAAAAGAATTACTCAACGCACCTTGCTCCTTTACTGAGTTCTAGAGCGAGTTTGGAAAAAGGGGCAAGCGATTTGATTGAGTTAGCCAACCAGTACAACGGTCACGATAACATTACGGTGGTGTTGATCCGGGCTAAAGTGCGACCGAATTTAGACAATCTCAAAGACTAGCTGCGTACGGCAATGGTCAAGCTTTCCCTGTTGGATAGCACCGAAACTCAGATTGTGCAGTTTTGGAGCTTTGAATCGCGATCGCGGATTCGCATTGGTCGCGCCCCCGATAATGATGTGGTCGTCACTCATAATTTAGTGTCTCGCTATCATCTGGAGTTGAATGTTGATGAGACTTCTAGTTGGCAGCGATGGCAATTAACCAACTTAGGTAAAAACGGCACGCTCCTCAATGGCGTTTTGGTTTCTCAAGCTGCCATTGAGGATAAGGCGTTGATTCAGTTGGCGATAGGCGGCCCAATTCTTAAGTTTGAAGCGAGTCAAGCTTCTGCAAGTCCGCCTGGACTCGCCTCTGGTTTGAGTTGCACCCATCAAGGGAATGCACCGGAAAATTTGTTTTGTATCTATTGCGGTCAATTGCTGAAATACGAGAAAATTGTCCGCCAATACTACATCTTGCGGGCGCTTGGACGCGGGGGGATGGGGACTACTTATCTGGCGTGGAATTCTCAAGTGGGCGCGCAAGCCTCAGCTCGACCCGATTCGGCTTTGTTGGTGCTGAAGGAATTAAATACCGATATGGCCCAAATTGCCAAAGCCAGAGAGCTGTTTGAACGGGAAGCCAGAACGCTGAGGGCGCTCAATCACCCCGGCATTCCCACGTTTTATGACTTTTTTGAAGAAAACGGCAAACGCTACCTGGCAATGGAGTTAATCCACGGTCAAGATTTGGAACAATGGGTTTATCAGCACGGCCCTTGCACGCTTGCCCAAGGCATTGAATGGGCGATTCAAACTTGCGAGGTTTTGCAATACCTCCATACCCAACGCTATCCCGTAATCCATCGGGATATTAAGCCAGCCAATCTCTTATTGCGCCATCGCAACTCGCGACCAGCCTCTGCGTCGGCATCGTCCGACGAGAATCGCCGGATTGTGGTGATTGACTTTGGGGCGGTGAAGGAAATGGGCACGCCACCCGGAACACGTATCGGTGCAGAAGGGTATAGCGCTCCAGAGCAAGACCTCGGACGCCCGGTACCTCAATCTGACTTGTATGCAATTGGCCCGACTTTGGTCTTTTTGTTAACGGGTCAGCAACCCGGTCAGTTTTATCGCAAGCAAGGACAGTTTTACCGCCTGCAATTAGAGGATGTCCCCACTATTACTCCTGCCTTACGAGCGACCCTCGAACGAGTGACGGAGCCGAGAGCGAAAGACCGCTATCAGAGCGCCCATCAACTCGCACTGGCGCTTGCAGATTGCTTAGAGAAAATTTGGTAAAAAATTTAACCATCTTAACGCTTAGTCATCATCCCAAGCTTCAACGGCAAGTAAATCGCCTACCGGATCTTGCATCGTGAATTCATAAGCGAGTAATTCTTGTTTCCAACGGGGCCAATCATCGCCATAGAGGAGTGCAATCTTCCAAATACTGTCATTGGGCTTAATCGCTTTCGAGTCAACGAGCGATTGCACTTGACGTTGCAGCTTAACCATTGGGTGAATAACCTGCTGGCTCATACCACTTTTTATCATCATTGAATTTTGCTAAAGTCTTTCTACCACTGCTTCCTGTTTCTGTACTGGGTTCCCGTACCTGGGTCAAAAACGGGGTAAGGAAGCAAATCTTTTTCCAATTACCTATGTTAGCACAGAAGCCTAAAAGTTTGAAATTAGAGTTTCAAATATCAGCTTCTTTGAACTTAAAGATAACTACCTCTTATCTCTAAGTTCTCGCAATCAGAGGTAACTGATTTGATATTAGCAGACCATACTCCAAAGCTTCCACTACAGCTTGATAAGAAGCGTCCAAAATATTGGGGGAAACCCCTACCGTTGTCCATCGCTGAAGCCCATTACTGGATTCCACTAAAACGCGGGTTTTGGCTGAAGTTCCTGCTGTACCGTCCAAAATCCGCACCTTGTAATCGGTGAGATAAAAGCTGGCGATCGCCGGATAGAAATTCATCAAAGCCTTTCGCAGTGCCGCATCGAGGGCTGCAACCGGACCATTTCCTTCGGCTGCTTCTAAAAATTCCTGTCCATTTACGGTTATCTTCACCGTCGCTAGAGAATCCGGTCGCGCGTAGGGGTTGTCCGGGTTGGGAATCATGTTGCAATGGACTTGAAACCCGCGAATCTCGAATAGGGTTTGGCGCTGTCCCAAAGCCGAACGCATCAATAAATCAAAACTTGCCTCCGCCGCTTCAAACTGGTAGCCTTGGCTTTCCAACTCCTTGAGACGTTGCAGAATCTCCCGACAGACGGGGTCTTGGCGGTCTAGATCGATGCCAAAGGTGCGGGCTTTTGCCAAGACATTGCTTAACCCGGCTTGGTCGGAAATCACGATGCGGCGACGGTTCCCTACTTGTTCCGGTTGAATATGCTCGTAGGTTAAGGGGTTGCGTTCCACCGCCGAGACATGAATCCCCCCCTTGTGAGCAAAGGCGGAACGACCGACAAAGGGGGCGTGTTCGTCAGGGGCTAAGTTGACGACTTCGCTGACAAAGCGGCTGGTTTGAGAGAGGCGTAAGATTTGTTCGTCGCTGATGCATTGATAGCCCAATTTCAGTTGCAAATTGGGAATGAGCGAGCAGAGATTGGCGTTTCCGCAGCGTTCGCCGTAACCGTTAATGGTTCCTTGCACCATCGTCACTCCGGCTTGGACGGCAACTAGGGCGTTGGCGACAGCCGTATCCGAGTCATTGTGGGTATGGACGCCAAATTGTTGCTGAGGGTGCAGCGGACGGAGGGTGGCGATCGCCTCTCGTACAATCTGAGCAATTTCGTGAGGTAAGGTTCCGCCATTGGTATCGCAAAAAACGATCCATTCTGCGCCCGCTCTGCAAGCCGCCAATAGGGTTTGCAAGGCATATTCGGGATTTTGTTTGTAACCGTCAAACCAATGCTCGGCATCGTAAATGACGCGGCGACCAGAGGCGCGTAAGAATTCAATGGTGTCCTGAATCATCGCTAAGTTCTCTTCCAGGCTGGTTTTTAGCCCTTCGGTGACGTGGAGATCCCAGGATTTACCAAAGAGTGTCACCCAGCGGGTTCCTGCCGCTAGGATGGCTTGTAACATTGAATCTTCTGCTGCGGTACTGTGGGGGCGGCGCGTGGAGCAAAAGGCGACTACTTCGGCATGGTTGAGCGGGTTTTCTTGCAGTTGCCAGAAAAATTGTACGTCTTTGGGATTGGCACCGGGCCAACCGCCTTCAATAAAGGGAACTCCCAGTCGATCTAAGGCTCTGGCGATGCGAATTTTGTCTTCTAGAGACAGGGACAAACCTTCGCGTTGAGCGCCGTCGCGGAGCGTGGTGTCATAAAGGGTGATGGAGTTCGCTGGGTCTACATCCATAAAAGGGTTCGAGCGTGATAAGTTGAGCAAGCCGAGCGATACCTAGCTTGTCTAGAGGCGATCGCTCTCATTATTTTAGAGAGTGCGGCAGACAATACTTGCACCGATACCAAAAATTAACGTTTCGGGTTAGGGTTTGCTGATACTCAAAAAAACTTTAAACTTTGGGCGCTCGTTGGTGCGATCGAGGACAATTCCACTGAACCAGCCGTTATGCTGAAAGTAAAAGCCAGGATTGTTCCCTAAGCTACCGATGCAAACTTTAGATTCTTCTGTTTTAACAATGAGCGATCGCCCATTCACGATCGCTGGAAAAACCTTCAACTCGCGCCTGATGACGGGAACTGGCAAATACCCCAGTTTAGAAGTAATGCAGCGCAGTATTGCCGCGAGTGGCTGCGAAATTGTCACGGTGGCGGTGCGTCGCGTCCAAACCCAAGCCCCCGGTCATGAAGGCTTGGCTGAAGCGATTGATTGGGGCAAAATTTGGATGTTGCCCAATACGGCCGGATGCCAAACCGCAGACGAGGCGATCCGCGTAGCCCGTTTGGGTCGGGAAATGGCAAAGTTACTCGGTCAAGAAGACAACAACTTTGTCAAATTAGAAGTGATCCCCGATCCCAAGTATTTGCTTCCCGATCCGATCGGCACCTTACAGGCAGCCGAACAGCTTGTTAAAGAAGGGTTTGCGGTTTTGCCCTATATTAATGCCGATCCCCTGCTCGCCAAGCATTTAGAAGAAGCCGGATGCGTTACTGTTATGCCCTTGGGTTCCCCGATTGGATCGGGCCAAGGGTTGCGGAATGCAGCGAATATCCAGATTATTATCGAAAACTCTGGCATTCCTGTGGTGGTTGATGCTGGAATTGGCGCGCCCTCAGAAGCCACGTTGGCGATGGAAATGGGGGCTGATGCGCTTCTGATTAATAGCGCGATCGCCCTAGCTAAAAATCCAGTCGCAATGGCTCAAGCAATGGGACTGGCAACCCAAGCCGGACGTTTAGCCCATCTATCGGGTCGAATTCCCGCTAAGGCTTACGCCACTGCCAGTTCTCCCTTAACAGGTCTGATTAACGCTTAACTGTAACAGTGCAAAGCCAACAGTCTGCGGCAGGCTGAGAACTTTGCACTGTTTTTTG
>JAAHGE010000034.1 GCA_010672635.1 Desertifilum sp. SIO1I2
CAGACCTGTCTCTTCTGATCTGTAAGCGAGTGGACTTACGCTGCCACAGGCGAACCATTAGCCAGAAGTTGATTAAAAAGTAGCCAGAGGTGAGCAGACTACTGGTTAATAACAACGGAAACGCGTAGGATTCCGAACTTCGGGCCCCAGCTTCTAGGACGGCATGACCGCCCACCCAAGCTAAGGCTAATAATACTGCTAAACGACTGGCTGCACGCTGCTGTCGGTTCCCCTGATTGCGAGCAATAGTCCACAGTGCCGGAATACATCCTAAAACAGGCACGTAATAGATAAACAACTGCAAGCGATTGAGTTCAGCATTCTCAAAAGGGTCAGTATCCTCTCTCATTAGCCGTTCCCCTAAACCAGACCTCTACAGCCCTATATTAAGCGCTCAGTTCCTAACGATTGAGTGCCGGATCGACAATTGAACCCAAAAATAACAGGCTACCCGTTTGATTATCGCGGATCGCACAGAAGAACGGTCGATCGACCACCATTTGGAAGGGTGCTGTCGGCATTTGTGCTGAAGTAGTCCGAATTCCAATGGAGGTGACTGCGGCGGCTTCTGTTCCTTCTTCGTTCACTTCTACAAAGGTTTTATGCTTTACCTGGTCAATGTAAACGGGTTCAGTCGTCATTTGGGTAAACTCGGCTTGTCGGCTAAAAGCAACCCCCATACCTAACGCGCTTAATGTTTGTTCTAAGTTGGTGCTATATTCCATTTTGAAGCGGGGAAGTTTAATTAAACCCTCCCGTCTTCTAAATTGATCCATCCAGGTGTTCCAGTTTTCGGCATTCAGTTGTTGTTGGAATTGAGTGAGATTGCGATCCGGTTTGGGCAGAAAGACGTACAAACTCCAGCGACCGTTAGAATAGGGCAAGCTAATCGCTTGAAAGTCATTGGTTTCTAAATAACGATAATTGCCGCGCTGCGACATTAACGGTACGGTTTGAGTTTGCGTATTACTTACATAAAAAGGTTGATTGGTTGTCTGTGCTTTATTGAATTGTGTGGTCCAATTACCCTTAAAGTAAATAGCATTAATGAGAAATAAGACATCATCCGGTCGCAAGCGATCGAGAATTTGGTTAATTTTACCATTGGTATTTTCCTTTACCCAATTATTAATAGTTCGAGTTGCGGCTGGGTCTTGAAAATCTAAATCTGTAACTTGCGCTCGATAGAATTGACGATTGTTCTGGAGAAATTGTGGATTAAAGGTGATGCCTTGTCTAGCCCATAATGAATTGGCTATTTGCAATTGAACTTGAGGATCTGCCTTTTCTATAACGGTCTTAAAATCAGCGTAGGCTTGGTTCACTTCAGATAAAGAAAGACCTTGAATCTCTAGCGCTTGAGCCATTGCCTGTTGCGTGTCTCCCGTTGCCCCGTTATAAGCCATAGAAAGAGCGATCGCAATACTAGAAGGCGAAATGAAGATATTTTTTGATCCTTCTTGCTGGCTCAACTGTGAAAACAGATTAAAACCAAACTGAGTATTCGCTGTTACCAGGCGTTCGTCAACTGTAGGTATTGAATTCATGGGCGTTTGTTGAGAATAAATCGGCTGAGACTGAGCTATTCCTAAATCTAAATAATCTAACCCCACACTCCCCAATAACCCCAGCATCACCAAAGTAGCCATGATGCTACTTCTCATCATTTGGATCTTCATAAATTGACCTCGATTTTTCAGTCACTTTTAGAGCTTAAATCGCTTAATGTTCAAGCTAGGGCTTTAAGTTAATCGGTGAGTGGAGCCAAACCGATAAGGCATTATCTTAGCTCCGCCTCTCCCATAATTCCGCACCATCTTGTCACATTAAAACTGAGAATAGATAGCATTTCTCAAATAGATGAAATACAGCAATATCAGTCAGTCAATCAATAACAGAAGTCTGGGTGTACCTCTGTTATTCGAGAAACGCTATATCTCTGTTCTAAGATGCCATAATCCCTTGTAACGCGCGACCTGGTTACTGAAACCGTAACATTAAGCAGACCGATCGAGAGCGAGAAGAGAGTGCCAAGTTGGTTTTATTGAGCCGGAACTGACCACCAAGCGATCGCATAATCCTGAGTCGGTTCGTTCGCCTGTTGGTGGAAATAAACGCGAATTTTGTAGCGTCCTGTTTCGGGAATGCGTTGGAAGATATGCTCCGCACTATCCACCTCGCTGACCGAAGACCAAATATTATCTTGAATATTGTTAGAGTCTGCGGGCATCAGGTAGAGATCGAGGTTATTTAAACCCTTATCCGTAAAAGTTTCTCCCAAATCGTATTCGTCATTTTGATTGGCATCATTTAGCTCAACATGGCGGTTCCAGGCCAAAGTCGCACTCAGCATACTCCCCGCTTGTAAGGGTTGTTCGAGGATATAGTCTTGATAAGGGCGATCGCCAACCGAAACTGTATTGTAATCCCAACCCTTAGCAGGAACAGCGCTATCGGGTTGCCACTGACCGGCACTAAATTGCTGATAAGCGCGATACGCATTCAATTGTCCGGCCCCTAGTTGAATATCCAAAGGGATTTTGCGGTCGTAGAAGGCTTCAGACGCTAACCAAGTCCGATGGCTTTGATCGAAAATATCGCGCGTCATGCCCAAATTTAGACCATTACCTCGGTCTTGGAGCTTATCGGCAGAGTTAAACATCACCGCCTTCATGACTTCGTGACGGCGAGCATCTAACGTCCAGTTGGGGAGAGTTGCATTGGGAACAGATGAGAGCGATCGCCGAATTTCTCCATCGCCGTATTCTTGAAGTAACGCAACCGTCGCCGTGACATGGGGGGCTGCAAAACTCGTACCGCTTGCCCGTCCAATCGTCCCATCCAGATTGACTAACGAAATTTTACTGCCCGGTGCGACTAAACCAATGGAGCGACGAGACCCCACATTACTTTCATAACCTGCAATCCGTCCGGGCGTCCCGGCGGCTGGATCGCCTAAATTGGCAAAATCGATTTTAGCAAAGCTGCCATTTTCTACGCGGGTAAACGCGACGTTGATGCCATTGTAATTATCGGTGGGAATCGAAATGCCGCCTTTGCCTTGGTTGCCTGCAATCACGTAAAGCACGTTATGCACCCGCGCCGACCAATCAATACATTGAGTTAACAGGGCATTCCCATCTAACAGAGCGTTAGGGCGCGGGTCTTGGCGCAAAGATTCCCCAAAACTAAAATTAATCGCTCTCAAGTCACCGCCATTTTGCTGCGCCAGGTGTTGGGCGGACAGACATTCTTCCGGCTGACCGCTGCGCCGTAGGGTTCCAATGGCGGCGGAGTATAACCGGGCCCCTGGTGCAACGCCAGGATGGGCTTTATCAGAGCTAATCATGACGCCTGCGACTTGTTGAGCGTGCAAATCGACGTTAGCGTTATTTTTAGCAATGGTATTGCGAAAGAAAACTTTAAACGGCGCGATCGCTGGATTGCCGGCCACAGCCTTATCCAAGCCAAACAGTCCAGGGCGACCAATCTCAATTTGACCAATCGCAATCTTACGACCGATTAAATTGTAGGGAGCTTCGTGAAGACGCAGGGCATTGATTCCGGTTTCATCAACGGAAGATTCTGTAGCGAAGACGGGAATTGCCACGAGGGAAGCCCCTAAACCCAAGGCAAATCCCGCTAGTTTTTTGAAGGTCTTTAGTTGAGCCAAAGCAGCTCCTCCCAATACACGAGCGAATAGTGGAACAATGAGGGGCGATCGCGGTTGGTAATACTGAAGATTTTGTTAAACTGGACACAGCAAGACATCAGACCAGGAGAATATCGACTGCCATGACCGAAACGAAATCTCAGAAACCCATTGTCGTTGCCCCATCTATTCTATCTGCCGACTTTAGCCGCCTCGGAGAAGAAATTCAAGCGGTCGATCGAGCTGGAGCAGATTGGATACACGTTGATGTCATGGATGGTCGGTTTGTTCCGAATATCACGATTGGTCCATTAATCGTTGAAGCCATTCGTCCAGTCACCCAAAAACCGTTAGACGTTCACCTGATGATTGTCGAGCCGGAAAAATACGTTGAAGACTTTGCCAAGGCTGGAGCTGATATCATTTCGGTTCACGCCGAGCATAACGCGTCCCCTCACCTGCACCGGACGCTTTGCCAAATTCGCGAATTGGGCAAACAAGCCGGAGTGGTGTTAAATCCCTCAACGCCTCTAGACCTGATTGAATACGTGCTAGAGGTGTGCGATCTAATTTTAATTATGAGCGTTAATCCTGGATTTGGCGGTCAAAGCTTTATTCCAGCGGTGGTACCCAAAATCCGCAAGCTGCGTCAAATGTGCGACGAACGCGGTTTAGACCCCTGGATTGAGGTGGATGGCGGTCTTAAAGGCAATAATACTTGGCAAGTTCTAGAAGCAGGCGCTAATGCCATTGTTGCTGGTTCTGCGGTGTTTAAAGCTAAAGATTACGCAGAAGCGATTACCGGAATTCGCAACAGCAAGCGTCCCGAACCTCAACTGGCGACTGTTTAGTCCGAAGGTGTTTTAAACCAAAACGGGCGGCTAGTGTATAGCCGCCCGTTTCGTTAACCGATGATGCGATTAAGCGCGATCGATTTCGTCTTTAATGGAATCTTTGATATTTTCTTTGGTATGCAGAGCTTGGGCTTCTGCTTGCTTGATTTGACCTTCAGCTTTGTCGCGGCGATTTCCGGTGACTTCGCCAACAGCTTCTTGAAGTTTACCTTCGATATTTTTAGCGGTTGCTTCCGCTCTGTTTTCAATACTCATGACTTTGAATCTCCAAGTTTAGATAAACGGATGTTTGACTTGTCTCTATCTTGTCAAAAAACACTGTTTACCCATACCCATCCTAGGAGTGATTCTACCTCTATCTCAAGATAGCTTATCAATCGCCGGGAGGTAAATAATCGCTGAACTTCTCTTGATCGAAGTAATACAGAGTGCGAATGGGGTAGGGAATATTGAAGTTTTGGCGATCGCAAGCTCGTTTTAGGGCAATAATCGCTTGAGTGCGAACGTGACGAACGTGCAATTTTTGGGGAAGCGTCCAATAGCGCACAACAAAATTAATAGAACTATCGCCAAATGCCACAATATCAATTTCTGGGGGTGGTTCGCCCACGACACCCTCAACGCTACTCACCGCAGTAAACAGGGTATCTACGGCTTCCTGTAGGGGCGTATTGTAATCTAACCCAATTTCTAAATCAGTACGGCGATAGGGTTTAGCAGTTAAAACCTGTACGGGGTTGGTAAAAACTATCGCATTGGGAACTACCACCAGTTCCCCTTGATAGGTGCGGATTTGAGTGGAACGAATGGCAATTTCTTCCACTGTTCCCTCATATCCTTCTACCACAATTTGATCGCCGATGCGAAAGGGTTCTTGCAACAGGAGAATCACGCCTGCTAAAAAGTTTTTAAAGATATCCTGAAAGGCAAAACCAATGGCAACGGAACCTAACCCTAGTAGTCCAATAATGTCACCTAAGCGTAAATCTGGGAAGGCGACAACGGAAGCAACAAGGATGCCAACCACCCAAGCTCCCACATAGCTTAACTGAACTAGGAGCGATCGCAGGGATTGATTTTTGATAGCACGTCCGACGATATTGGAGACGATTTTGCGGGTTAATTGGGCAGCCCAACTGGTGATAAATAGCAGAATTATCGCCAGAATAAGTGCAGGCAGTGCTTTAATTGCTACGTCGAGTAAATCGAGTAAGCTGTCTTTAACTTGTCGGATTAATGAACCATCCATAGGCTAGAACAGGCAAACTTTCTCTTTGACAGAATAGCACTAAGGGTTTGCTTGCTGTTGTTTAGTGCCCTCTGGGACAGATAACGATGGCTGTTCGGAGTTAAAAGAATGACCCAGGTGAATTGTGATGTTGCTCACTTGCGATCGCAAGTAGGTCAGTAACGCATAGAGGAAAATCGCAATGCCACTCATTTCCAACACTTCCTCGACAGCAACAAACATAGCGTAGAGCAAGCTTTGCTTCTCAGATGTGTAGGCGATGTAACCTCCGATCAGTTCTGTTCCTAAAGCGCCTGCAAGGTAGAGACAGGCGGCGAGAATAAATCGCTTGCGGGTTTGAGGGGGGAGAGCAAATGTAAACTTCCGATAGACCAGTATAAAGGCAGCAACTAAGGCAAACCCTAAAATGACCCAAGTGAAATAAAAGATACCTGTTGCGTTAAAAAGATCGCGTAAGGGCTTGCCAGTGAGTTCGTGAATTTCAGCCATTTCATCGACACCCAAGTAGGCAAAAATTATCGCTAATCCCTGCCAATGGCGACAATAGCGATCGCGCTGTTGCTTTTTCACTATAGCAATCATGCTCAGCACAACACCACACAGGAGTAGGGCTAGCCCAGAATACAATGAAGGAATATTAGCTTCTCGGTCTAGGTCAAACAAGGGTATCAGTCCCTTAAGGCTGCCATAACCTAGTATGTATTTCGTGAATTGTCCCCCTAGATGAGCGCAGCCTAAGCCGACGATTGTAAAGATAAAAAATCGAATGACTTTTTCCGGTATGAGTTGAATTTGTGAGGTGGGTTGTACTTTCAATCCATTTTGGGATTGAACTTCATGACTACTTTTCACAGCATTTGTTAGGTTGTAGGGCAAGTATTTTCGATGGCTCGATTAAGTGGTTGCTACTCCTTGTACTCGCTCTACGATCTTTCGCTGGCGAGGATTTAAAGGCTTTCGATCGTCGATCGACTAGATTGAGTATTGAACCTAAAATTAATCTGAGTTTAAGTAAAAGTTAATACCTTTAACCTTTCATTTACCTTCAGCCCAAAGATAGATATTGTGGGTCAACTCAGGACGAGCGCCCCCATTTCCGCCAAACTTGTAAAGATAGATGTAGAAACCTCAACAGGTTTAGGAATTGCGATCGGAAACTTCATGAACGTTCAAACTCAAGCGATTACCCGCCCCACTTGGGGGAATGCCCTCGCCCAACCCGCTACAGAATTTGGCTTAACCCCTTTACCCCTCCTTTCCGGTAATATTCCCCAAGGGTTGCGCGGTACCCTATACCGCAACGGCCCCGGACGGTTGCAACGGGGAGGTCAACGGGTGGGACATTGGTTTGATGGAGATGGGGCCGTTTTAGCCGTTCACTTCACCGACAACGGCGCAACAGGGACTTACCGCTACGTACAAACTCAGGCTTACCAGCAAGAAGCCGCCCAAAATCGCTTTCTGTTTCCCAACTATGGCATGAGCGCCCCTGGAGTCCTCTGGGAACGTTGGGGAAAACCCGTCAAAAATGCAGCCAATACCTCAGTTTTAGCGCTACCCAACAAACTTCTTACCCTGTGGGAAGGCGGTCAACCCCACGCCTTAGATTTGCAAACTTTAGAAACTCTAGGACTCGATGACTTAGGGCAACTTCAGTCCGATTTTGCCTATTCTGCCCATCCCAAAGTCGATCCAGCCACCGGCGATATTTTTAATTTTGGAGTCAAAGCCGGGTTAAATGCCCAACTCTACCTCTATCGCAGCGACGCCAGCGGCAAAATCCTGCAACACAATCAGATTCCCCTTAAAGGTATCCCCTTAATTCACGATTTTGTAATGGCGGGTGCGTATCTCATCTTTTTTATTCCACCCGTTCGTCTAAACCTGCTACCGGCGGCTTTGGGGTTAAAGAGTTTTTCCGATGCGCTGGAATGGAAACCCAGTTTAGGAACCGATATTTTAGTCATCGACCGCCAAACCTTGACCTTAGTCAGTCGGGCTACAACAGAAGCCTGGTTTCAATGGCATTTTAGTAATGGTTTTGTTGAACCCCAGGGGACAATTGCCATTGATTTTGTCCGCTATGCCGATTTTTATAGCACCAACCAATACCTCAAAGAAGTAGCAACCGGCAAAACGCAGACAACCGCAAAGGGAGAGTTGTGGCGCGTACAACTTGACCCCCAAACGGCGAAAGTTAAACAAATTCAACTCTTAATTGACCAACATTGCGAGTTTCCCCTCGTTCCTAGTCAATTTGTTGGAGAAAATTCGCGCTATACCTATCTATCTTGCTATCGTCCGGGACAAAGATTAGGGGAAGATTTGCTAGGCGCGATCGCACTCTACGACCACCAGCACGATACTCTAAGCGTGGCAGACTTGGGAGAAAACCGCTATCCCACAGAACCGATTCATGTCGTAGATGCCAATAACCCTGAAGGGGGTTGGATCTTAACCGTGGTTTATGATGGCAACACCCACGAAAGCGAAGTGTGGATTTATCAGTGCGATCGCCTCAACGCAGAACCCATCTGTAAACTTGGATTACCCAGCGTTATCCCAATGGGCTTTCACGGAACCTGGAAACCCGCTTAACCTTAACAGTATCCGGAATTCGCCATAGGTTAAAAAAGAGTAAAGATAGATTCATCCCCACAGAGGCTCTATGTACGCCGTAATTTCCCGCGACAAAATTCAACTTCCCGCCGGAACCGTGGTGCGAATGCCGGGAACTTGGCAAGATTATTGTACGTTGCGCCAAAGTCGGGGAGATCGCCCTCTCCCTCGCCTAAAATTTCGTCTGGGTGAAATTCTACTGATGAGTCCCTTACCTAAACATGGACGCGAAGCCCATTTACTCGCGAGAATTGTTGAAATCCTACTCGACAGCGAAACTCGCAATTACGAAGCCTTTACGCCCATTACAATGGAAATTCCTGAAGAAGGGGGGATTGAACCCGACTACTATTTTTATATTGATAACTGGCAAGCGGCTGTAGGTAAAGACCGCTTAAATTGGCAAGTCGATCCCCCTCCCGATTTAGTCATTGAAATTGATGTAACCACCTACACGGCGGCGGAAGATTATGCACCCTATCGCATTCCTGAAGTCTGGTTATTCAAAAATAACGGATTGAAAATTTATAGCTTCTCAGGAGAATCCTACCAACAGCAGTTTGTTAGCCGCTATTTTCCAAACGTAGACTTATCTGTCTTAATTGAGCAAGTGCTGCAAGTTGCTTCAGCGCGCGGAACAGGTGCAGCGCTACGAGAACTCCGCCAGCAGTTCATGCGATCGCGCCCGTAAGACGCAACAGAAACTACAATAGGAGTTCGATGCTACGCGAACGGTTGAATAACTTGCTGCTTTTCTCCTTATGACCACCAAACGCAAATATCACATTACAACTTTTGGCTGCCAGATGAACAAAGCCGACTCCGAGCGGATGGCAGGTATCCTAGAGGAGATGGGCTTTGAATTTGTCGAAGACCCGAATCAGGCGGGTTTAATTCTCTACAATACTTGTACGATTCGAGATAATGCCGAGCAAAAGGTTTATTCTTATCTTGGCAGACAAGCAAAGCGCAAGCAGCACGAACCCGATTTAACGCTCGTTGTGGCGGGGTGCGTCGCGCAACAGGAAGGCGAGGCGCTACTGCGGCGCGTTCCCGAACTCGATTTAGTCATGGGCCCCCAACATGCCAACCGCCTGCAAGACTTACTTGAAGAAGTCTTTAATGGCGCTCAAGTGGTGGCAACTGAACCCATTCACATTATCGAAGATATCACCAAGCCGCGCCGCGATAGCAAAGTCACGGCTTGGGTAAATGTAATTTACGGTTGTAACGAACGCTGTACCTATTGCGTCGTTCCCAATGTGCGGGGGGTGGAACAGTCGCGCACCCCAGAAGCCATCCGTGCAGAAATGATCGAACTCGGACAGCAGGGATACAAAGAAATTACGCTGTTGGGGCAAAATATTGATGCTTATGGTCGAGATTTACCAGGAGTAACGCCGGAAGGACGCCATTTACACACCTTTACGGATCTGCTCTATTTTGTCCATGATGTGCCAGGGGTGGAACGCCTCCGCTTTGCAACCTCTCATCCGCGCTATTTCACCGAACGCTTAATTAAAGCCTGCGCGGAGTTACCCAAGGTTTGCGAGCATTTCCATATTCCCTTCCAATCGGGCGACAATCAAGTCCTGAAGGCGATGGCGCGGGGCTATACCCATGAAAAGTATCGCCGAATTATTGGTAAAATTCGCGAGTATATGCCTGATGCGGCGATTAGCGCCGACGCGATCGTGGGTTTCCCAGGCGAGACGGAAGCACAGTTTGAGAATACGCTGAAACTGGTAGACGAGATTGGTTTTGACCAGTTGAATACGGCGGCTTATTCTCCCCGACCGGGGACGCCTGCTGCATTGTGGGAAAATCAGTTAAGCGAGGAAGTCAAAGCCGATCGCCTGCAACGGTTGAATCATCTGGTGGGAATTAAAGCCGCAGAGCGATCGCAACGCTATCTCAACCGCATTGAAGAGGTATTGGTTGAGGATGCTAACCCGAAAGATCCTACCCAAGTGATGGGTAGAACGCGGGGAAATCGCTTAACGTTCTTTGCGGGCAAGATCGAGGAACTCAAAGGGCAGATCGTCCCGGTTCAAATTACCGAAGTCCGCGCTTTTAGCTTAACCGGAGAGCGGTTGTTAGAGGGAAGTCCAGCCAAACCTTTAGTCGGCGCGGGTGCTTCCTAACCCCAACGAGAAGCCTGGAGATGCCCTAGTTAAGATCTAAATCGGTATTGGGGGTTTCTTCAGGCTTTTTGCTTTTGCGTTCGGTGAGAAAAGTTTGTTTAGAAGCCTCTTCTGAAGGCGATAGCGATCGCGCTTCTCCGGCTCTTCTGAGTCGCGCTTTAGGATCGGCCCCTAGGCGAATTTGCAGTTTGGGGCCAGAATTGCCCAAGCGAACCACCATCCCATCTTCAACGGGCTTGCGGGAAATTAACTCGTTGTTAATATAGGTGCCATTCGAGCCAAAACTGACAATTTCCCAACCCGAACCATTATTTTGCAATTCAATATGGTGTCGGGAAACCACCGCGCTGTAAACAACCACGTCGTTACTATTCGATCGACCAATCCGAATGACCGATTCAGGTTCAAACGACCAGCTTTGAACCGGGATAGCTTGGGTAGGATGGAGCAGAGATATCGTAATCGCTGACATTACCTGAGAAGGTAGTTAAAGGAAGTGAGTCAATGCACAAAAGTTCGCTCTCTAAGACTATCACTCTCTGTCGAGACCGATGAGCGGTTAGAGTTTAGACGCACGCGAGATTTCAGTTTTAATCCTAGACTACTGTTGGAGCGATCGCCACAAAAGCAGCAGGGAAGCCGGAAAATCGGCAAATCTTGTTAAATTTAAGACGGATTGAGATCCGGTCGAGTTGAGGGCCCCTCATCTTCTGGAGGGGAGGCTGAGGGAGAATTTGGCGGTACTGAGGCCTGTTTTTGCGCTTCCCGATTCTTCTCAATCAGGAGCGTGTCTTTGGAGGGTTCGCTTCCAGACGGGGTTAGCGATCGCTCTTTTTCTAAATAAGCCTTTTGTTTTTCCGTTAAAGGTGCTGAATCAATCCGAATTTGGATTTTTGGACCTGAACGAGCAAGGCGAATCACCGCACCATCAATAATCGGTGTTTGATTCACCCGTTTTCCATCTAGATACGTCCCATTCGACCCTAAATTCAGCACATCCCATGTCACCTCATTACGCCGAACCTCAACGTGATGGCGAGAAACCACTGCGCTGTAAAGAACCACATGATTATCAGTTGCGCGTCCGATCCGAATCACGGGTTCATCATCAAACGTCCAGCTTTGAACGGGAATATCCTGAAGAGGATGTAAAAGAGTCAGGGTAATCACATTGGCAGCGTTGAATTCTGTGCAAGAAAGAGCAGGAGTATGGCTGCTACAGTATATCCTAGGGTGCTGGAATTTGCGTGCATGTGAGAAGCCCCACACAACGATTAACAAAGCGTTCCAACACTGGCCTTCAGCTAGGTTTAGGCAATTTGAAAAATAAACGTTACGAGGTCGTTTTTACCGAGGGCGATACGATCGCCTGGGCGCAGCCGATGTCGATTTCCCATTGCGAGCGGCACATTATTGATATAAGTCCCATTGGCACTGCCTACATCTTCAATATAATAGCTATCGCCCTCAACTCGAATATCGGCATGGACGCGAGACACGACATCAGAATCGGGAAATCCCGACACATCAATATCCGGGGGAATGCGATCGTTAGGTTTGCCCACATGAATTACCGACAGATGAGACGGTAATTCAATCGCCTGAGAACTTCTTACATGCAGCAATTGCGCGGTTTGCTGCTGAAGTTGGGTTTGGGAAGAGACTGGAACGGGTAAAGGAGGGGGCTGTACTGCCGGAGCAGAACTCAGTGGAGTGCTGGGGACTTCCACTTCGGAGTGCAAAGCGCTGGTTTCCACTAGCGGTTCGGGTTCAACGAGCGGATCGGGGGGGACTAATTCGGGGACTTCGGGTACGCTCGCCTCTGACTGAGACGCCACCTGCACCGAACCGGATTCACTCGGCTTGAGGTGCGTGCCGCATTGACCGCAAAATAAAGCGTCAGACTGAATCGTTGCGCCACAATTGGGGCAAGCCGTCATCGCAGGTAAAGGCGTATAGCACGCCTCGCAAATTTGAGCGCTATCGGGATTTTGGTGATTGCAATTCGGACAAACAATCATAGGAACATCAACAGGCAAACAGCATCATTCAAACCAAAAATTTCTTAGAAGCTTTCAGGGGGTGTGACGCTTCCTTAACATTCACAAGAATTTTTCCAAATTTGCACCCGCTGCTTCATCGAACAACCACCACAATTCACCTTGAGGTTGAATGAAACGCGCCGGGTAGGTGAAGGCGTCGGCTTCTGGTGCAAAAATTTGCGCGATCGCATCTTGTTTATTGGCACCCGTCACTAAAAACATAACGCACTCTGCCTGATTAATCAGAGGAACGGTAAACGTTAAGCGCGGTTGCTCGTCCTTTTGCCCGACGGTAATGAGGCGATCGCGAACGTGCAGGGCGGCGGTTTGGGGAAACAGCGAGGCCGTATGAGCGTCATCGCCAATTCCCAGCAAGATCGCGTCAAAACGGGGAAATTCTCCGGCACCCAGTTGAAAGAAGGCGCGTAACTCCGCCTCATGGCGATCGGCATCTGCTGCGGCATCTCCACCACCCGTTGGCATCGGATGAATGTTACTGGCTGGAATCGGCACCCGATCGAGCCAAGCCAAACGCGCCATTCTCTGGTTGCTCTCTGGCTCGTCCGGTGCAACGTAACGCTCGTCACCCCAAAAAACATGAATCTTATCCCAGGGCAACTCTTGAGTCGCGATCGCCTCGTAGAGCGGTTTCGGGGTACTGCCGCCAGCGAGCGCTAGGGTAAATTGCCCGCGTTCGGCAACCGTCCGTTGAATTTTCTCCACGAGTAAAAAGAGCGATCGCTCTACAATTGCCTGTCGATCGGGTAAAACTTCTACAAACTTTTGCATATTAGTCCTCAGCCTTAATCTGTAGGGTTTTGGGTCATTTAGCGAGTTCGCAGCCTGATTATCTCCCTAACTCAGGCTTTTCTGGGTCTTCCCTAAGCATGGGTTCAGGTTTGAGCCAGAAGAACCTGCTAAGATTGCCTAACCGATTGGGTTTTAATCTTCCCACTCACAAAACTCTGTTAAAGTTTAACTTGCCCGCTTGTGAGCCAACATCTGATTATTTTCACGCGGTTTCCCGAACCCGGTAAAACCAAAACTCGTCTGATTCCTGCTTTGGGAGCGCTAGGAGCCGCTCAACTTCACCGCCAACTTGCAGAGCAAATGCTCGCTCAGGCAAAATCGCTCTCAGCAATCTTGCCCATTTCCCTAGAGGTTTGTTTCACAGGGGGAAGTCTAACTCAGATGCAGCAATGGTTAGGAGCCGATCTCACCTACTGCGTGCAGGGAACGGGAGATTTGGGAGCTAGAATGAGCCAAGCTTTTCAACGCAGCTTTGAAGCTGGGATGCGGCGAGTGGCGATCGCGGGAACGGATTGCCCGCATTTAGAGGTATCGGTTTTAGCTCAAGCGTTTGAGCAGTTGGAGCAGCACGATTTGGTGTTGGGGCCTGCAAAAGATGGGGGTTATTATTTGATTGGGTTGCAGCGTCTCTACCCAGAGTTGCTGGTTGGTGTTGATTGGGGAACCTCGCGCGTTTTTGAACAGACGACTGCGGTTGCTCAACGTCTCAATTTGAGCAGGGCAAGTTTACCTGAGTTAGCCGATATCGATCGTCCTGAAGATTTAGGGTTACTCCAGTGAAAAGGCCTTCTCTCCACGCGGTCGGCAATTAGAGGATTTTTGGCTTAGATTCAGCATTCCTATGACTTCTGTTTCGGTAATTATTCCGGTTGTGAATGAGGTAAAGACGATCGCCCAAACCCTGGCGCAACTGAATAGCGATCGCCCGATAGAAATCATTGTGGTGGATGGCGGGAGTCAAGATGGAACCTGGGAATATTTGCAAACCCTCGATCTCAAAGCGATCTCAGCCCCCAAAGGACGCGCCCATCAGATGAATGCTGGGGCGGCGATCGCCTCTGGGGATATTTTGCTGTTTCTCCACGCCGATACGCGCTTGCCAGGAGGGTTCGATTCCCTGGCGATCCAAGCTTTGGCTCAACCGGGTACCCTCGCTGGGGCGTTTACTTTAGCCATTGACGATCCAAGCTGGCGGCTGCGTTGGATCGAGAGGGGGGTGAATGCGCGATCGCACCTTTTGCAATTGCCCTATGGCGATCAGGCTTTGTTTCTCAAAGCGGCGCTCTTTGAACAATTGGGTGGTTTCCCCCAGCAAGCGTTTATGGAAGATTTTGAGTTAGTTCGCCGCCTCAAACGCCAAGGGCGGATCGCCATTGTGCCAACCCCGGTGTTGACTTCAGCGCGTCGCTGGCAGGCTTTGGGGGTGTGGAAAACGACGATCGTCAACCAAGGGGCGATCGTCGCTTATCTATGGGGAGTTCAACCCGAACGGATTGCCCAATGGTATCGCCGCCAGCGTTAATCTTTATTCTGAAGCTTTGATAGCTTGGCGCAGGCGGGCAAGAACTTGCTCAATTTGGGCCACCTCCGAGGCGTTATTTTGGTCTTGGTAAAGCGCTTGGGCTTGTTCTAGGATCGCGATCGCCCTGGGGAGTTGCCGTTGCTTAACATAGGCGATGCCTAAATTGCGATAAGAAATCGGTTCGCCGGGGTTGATTTGAATCGCTCGCTCAAAAGCGGCGATCGCGTTAGGGATTTCCTCTTGCATTCCCCAAGCAATCCCCAGATTGTTATAAGTTTCCCAATTATTCGGATCGATCTTTAAAGCTTCATTAAAAGCGGCGATCGCCTCGCTTAATTGTCCTTGACTGCCCAAAGCAATTCCCAAATTTGAGTAAGCCTTTTCATAGTGAGGATAAATGGCAATTGCTTGGTTAAACAGGCGAATTGCCGCTGCATACTCTCCTTGATTTGCTAACTCGACTCCCTGGTTATTCAGAGCCTCTGCTTCTTGTAGCTGATTGAGGGCGGGTTGTTGGATCTGAGATGGCTCGAAGGCTACTGACTGAAGCGTTAGACTGGGGGCCAGGCTCATTAAGGTTAAGACGCCTGCGACTCCTAAGCTCAGTTGCACTTGAAGTGTGAAGTTTCTGTGGGGGTGCATGGTTGTTCCTTAAAGTTTAGAAAAGTTAATCTTACCTAGGACAAACAATCTAATCCGTACAAATCCTTTCCGAAAACTTACTGCTTTGCTAAAACTCTAATGTAGCTACTTGTAACTTATTGGAAAGTTTGACGGCGACGATTTGTTATGGTGTAGCATAAGGATCGAAAGAGCCAAAAGTCAGATAAAGCTGGAAAAAACCAGGATTTTACTGATGAAAACTCAACAAAACTTAAGCCATTACACAGCTTGAGCGTGCGAACTCAGTCTTTGCCTTCATTGAGTGACTTCCGCTCTGAGGCTGTGTAATCCCCTTAGTCCCTACCCTTGTTTAAAATGTTTCCGTCCCTGGTGAAGGGCAACCGGACTTGCCAACTCATATAGGACCCCCTCATTAGTCTCTCAATCTCTCATGAAAGCAACCAATAGCGGCACCATTTCCAACCTCGCAGCCAGAGCGCTCCAACTGGTCGGTATCGTCATGATTGCATCCTTTTTATTGGATGCTCTGACGTTACTGTTTCCGCCGAACCTCACGAACGTTCAGTGGCGGCTGAGTTTTACCAGCCAGTTGATCGACCGAGGAGTGATTCCCCTCGTCGGAACGGCCTTGCTGCTCGCGGGACTTTGGCTGAGTAGCGATCCAGCCGATTCGAGTTCTACGTCTTCGGGCCAAAGTTTTCTGAGAGGTGTTTCTCTGGTTTTGGCCTGGGTTTTGGGGGTTACGTACTTGATTGTCACTCCCCTGCATACGATTGATACTATCCGCGATCGCAATCTCGCCTTAACCCGGATCGAACAAGAAGCAACCCGCGCCGAAGCTCAACTGCAAGCCGAGATCGGACGCCCTGAGTTTCAAGCCGAACTCGAACGTCAGGAAAGCCAGTTTAAGACCCAAGTGAACGAACTCCTGAGAAACGACGAACAACTCAATCAACTCCTCAGTAGCGGCCAAGTTGCTCCCGAACAAGCCACCTTACTTCAAGAATTTAGAAGCAACCCGGCGGCGCTCGATCAATTTGTTACCCAACAAACCCAGGCGTTACCCGAAAGAGCCTTAACGCGAATTCGCACGAGCAGACGCGAGGCGGAAGAACAAGCCCAAGTTAGAACTGTCAAATCCATTTCGCGAGGCCTGAGCAGCTTGTTACTGGCAATTGGCTTTGTGGGGATTGGTTGGACGGGAATTTCTAGCGGTATGGGAGGGCGTCCTCGCACGGGACGGCGCAAATCTCGCCCCTAGGCGCTTGGACGTTGCAGTTTAGGACGATTGGCTTCCCCCCAACAGAATGGGGGGTAGGGTGCGTCAGTCTGTTGATATTCTCTTTACACCTACAGCTTGGCATGTTCTCGATTTATATCCTCACCTATAACGAAGAGATTGATATTGCAGCTTGCATTGAATCTGCCTCACTCTCGGATGATGTGATTGTCGTGGATTCCTATAGTCGCGATCGCACGGTCGAGATCGCCAGTCGTTATCCCATCCGCGTCGTGCAACATCAGTTTGAAAGCCACGGTCGCCAGCGGACTTGGATGCTGAAGGAAGTTCCAGCAAAACACGAATGGATTTACATCCTAGAAGCAGACGAACGCATGACCCCAGAATTATTCGCTGAGTGCCTGCAAGCGATCGAAAGCCAAGACTATGTAGGTTATTACGTGGCCGAACGGGTCATGTTTATGAATCGCTGGATTCGCCATAGTACCCAGTATCCCCGCTATCAGATGCGCCTGTTGCGACCCGATCGGGTTTGGTTTAGCGACTACGGCCATACTGAACGCGAGGTTTATGAGGGGTCGGTCGGTTTTCTCAAAGAGACTTACCCGCACCATACCTGTAGCAAAGGGTTGAGCCGTTGGATTGAAAAGCACAATCGTTACTCCACTGATGAAGCAACCGAAACGCTACGCCAGCTAGAAAGCGGTTCGGTGGACTGGCAAGATTTGTTTTTCGGTAAAACCGAAGTTGAACGTCGCCGCGCTCTTAAAGACCTTTCCCAACGGCTTCCCTTTAGACCTTTGATTCGTTTTGTATATATGTATCTGTTTCTGGGGGGGTGGCTTGACGGTCGTCCCGGCTTGGCGTGGTGTACGTTGCAGGCGTTTTATGAATACCTCATTGTCCTGAAGGTGTGGGAAATGAAGTATTTACCCGTTGCTCCGGTTGCGGAACCCCAAGGAGCGATCGCTCCGAGTCCAGAGATCCCCCTAAGCCAATAATCTTGATTGGCTCCCTTCTCCTAAAGGGAAAAAGACGCTTTGGGCGTCAACCCAGCAGAAAGGTCAGAACTTCCAGATTTTCTTGAAAGACCTGCCAATCTGCTGTTTTCGCGATCCCAATTGTCCTAAGATAGCCACAGAGCCAGGAATCTCTTTAAACTGGCAAATGAGGGCTAGTTTTGCAATGATTACTTGAAACAATTCTTCACAACCTTTACAAATAGTAATAGAAGAGACCATTTTCCCCTTTTAGGGAATCGGCAACCCGATTCACCCGGAGGATTTGACAACTCCCCGTCCTGAAGTCCGGGGATTCTTGGATTGCTGGGAGTCCTTGATTGACAAGCGTGCTTTCGGCTCTCGCTCGTTCATAGGAGAAAAAGCAAACTCGTGCTCCAACGTTTTAAGCAAGACTTGAAGAACGATCTAATTGCGGGTCTTTTGGTGGTGATTCCCCTAGCAACCACGATCTGGCTCACCATTACCATCGCGATCTGGGTTGTTAACTTCCTAACCCGCATTCCCAAGCAAATTAACCCCTTTGATGGCTTGCATCCCATCCTGGTTAACGTGCTGAACCTGCTTGTAGGACTTGCCGTTCCCCTCCTGAGTATTTTGATCATTGGCTTAATGGCTCGCAATATTGCGGGACGGTGGTTGCTGGAGGTGGGCGAACGCTTTTTACAAGCCATCCCCTTAGCCGGATCGATCTATAAAACGCTTAAACAACTCCTAGAAACTTTATTAAAAGACTCTAACGATAAATTTCGTCGGGTTGTGTTGGTGGAATATCCCCGTAAAGGGATTTGGGCGATCGCATTTGTCACGGGTAGCCTGACGAGCGAATTTAAGAACCATTTTTGCGCGCCCATGATTAGCCTGTTCGTCACCTCAACTCCTAACCCCACCACCGGATGG
>JAAHGE010000340.1 GCA_010672635.1 Desertifilum sp. SIO1I2
TTTAATCTCCCCCTCCATTCGGCACTTCAGCTTGAGGTGGGTATAGTTGGAGGACGTGTTTGAGGTATTGTCCCGTGTAGGAATGGGGAACTTCGGCGATCGCGGTGGTGAAGCGATCGCACTAGCCCAGAAATGGGATAGGCGCGATCGCCAATTTCCCACCCCCTATCAGAATCCTACACATTTGGCTGCTGACGACTAAATCCCAAGCAGTTACCTAATAAAGTGAGCGAAGGTAAATATGACAGAAACGAAGCACGAAGACTGTGTACCCTCTGCCCCACTGTTTTCCTAATTATAGGTCCCAACCCACTACTCATTATTTGGCTCTTCCAAGTGCTGCAAGCACTCTTGAACGGATAACGCAGGTACAGATGAATTCAAGAAGCCCTGAGTATCGCGGGTTAAGATAGCATCAAGCCCTTGGGCTACGGCACAAGCAACCTGAACAGCATCCTCAAAATCAGCCAAATCAGAAACAAACGCCGATTCTACAACTGCACGGTTTACAGGACAAATTTCCATCGCTATCAGTGTCTCTGAAACGGCTTGCCGTGCTTGTTCAATACTGCGCGTGTGTCTCCGAGCAATGTAAAAAATATCTGTGAGCGTTGTAGCTGTGGCATACCCGATGACCTGACCAGAATCAATTGCCTGGAACAGTAGTTCTGCATCATCGAAAAATGGCTCTCTCTGCAATAGAAAATCTAGGAGAATATTGGTATCAACTAAAACGTTCACTGAAGGTATTTCTCCACCCGCCACTCTTCTAGCATCGCAGCTACGTCTTGGTCAGTGGGTGTAGGTTGGTCTGTTTTGAGTAAGCCACGCATCCGTTGAATTGCACTAGAACGATCGGCCTTAGTAATTGGGGTATTCTGCAAGGACTCAATAATGGCACTGACCAGCGCAAGGCGATCGCTCGGTGAGAGCTTAACAGCTTCTTCCTTCAGTTCTTGCAGTAACATAGATATCTTTTGAGGTTGGATAGTCTGGGTTTTAGTAATTATAACTTTTAAGATTAGATCGCCTGGATGATGTTGTACCTCACCTGAGAGAAAACCGCTATACCACCGCGATCGCACTAACCCAGAGAGGGTAGTTTAGGCGCAATTCGCCAACTGCAAAGCCCTACTGACCGCGCCCTGGCTGGCAATCTGCAAAACCCTAGGTCTCTGAATCCAGGAAACTTGCGATCGCCATAACTCCCCCACCCATTGTCAGAATCCTACAGAATAGAAGATATACATAGCTCAATCAGTTGTCTGACTTGCGCTAGAGCATCTTCTATCTAAAACAGATGTCTCAAGCTCAACAAGTCGGAAAAAGACTAATTGTAGCGGATGACAGCAGAACCGTATCCAAATTAACAAAGTTAGGTTTAACCGCTGAACAAATTGCGGAAGTGGTTGACTTACCTTTAAGTGAGGTGCAGCAAGCGATCGCATAAATTATTTAACTTTTAATCTCCCCCTCCATTCGGCACTTCAGCTTGAGGTGGGTATAGTTGGAGGACGTGTTTGAGGTATTGTCCCGTGTAGGAATGGGGAACTTCGGCGACGGTTTCTGGGGTACCTTGGGCGATCGCTTCACCACCGCGATCGCCTCCTTCTGGGCCTAAGTCTATCACCCAATCGGAACAGCGGATCACATCTAGGTTATGTTCAATCACAATAATTGAATTTCCCTTATCGACTAAGCGTTGCAACACATTTAGCAATTGATGTACATCGTAGAACGATAAGCCGGTTGTCGGTTCGTCAATTAAATACAGCGTCTTCCCAGTGGCGCGGCGGGATAACTCTGAGGCTAACTTCACCCGTTGCGCTTCCCCGCCCGATAGCGTTGGCGCAGGTTGACCTAATTGAATATAGCCTAATCCGACATCCAGCAAGGTTTGCAAGCGGTTAGCGGCTTTGGGGATATTCTGGAATGCTTCTAAGGCTTCCTCCACCGTCATATTCAACACATCTGCAATTGAGAAACCCTTATACTTGACTTGCAGAGTTTCCCGATTATATCTTGCACCTTTGCAGACTTCGCATTGCACATAAACATCGGGGAGAAAGTTCATTTCAATCACGTTTACGCCTTGTCCCCCGCAAGCTTCGCAACGTCCCCCTTTAACATTAAAGGAAAACTGTCCTTGCTTGTAACCTCTGGCTTTGGCTTCAATGGTTTCGGCGAATACAGCGCGGATGACATCAAACACGCCAGTATAAGTTGCAGGATTAGAACGCGGGGTTCGACCAATGGGGGATTGATCGATAACAATGGCTTTATCAATGGCATTTAAGCCTCTAACTTTACCCAGTTCGTTAGGAAAGGGGACTTTGCGCGTGAGATGATGTTGTAGGGCGGGATAGAGTAACTCATTAATTAAGGTTGATTTTCCCGAACCGGAAACTCCAGTAATACTAACCAATTCCCCTAGAGGGATTTCTACATCAATATGTTTGAGGTTGTTGCGATAGCAGTCTTGAAGGGTTAGACTTCTACCATTCCCCGGTCGGCGTGTTGGAGGAGTGGCGATCGCTCTTCTTCCCGAAAGATACGCGCCTGTGAGAGAATCGGGAGCATCAAGGAGATCGTTTAACTGACCTTGAGCCACGATATTTCCCCCATGTACGCCTGCACCTACGCCAATATCAACTAAGTAATCTGCATTGCGGATCGTTTCCTCATCGTGTTCCACCACAATTAAGGTATTCCCAATATCGCGCAGCTTTGTTAGGGTTTGCAATAGCCTGCCATTATCGCGCTGATGCAGTCCAATACTCGGTTCGTCTAAAACGTAGAGAACTCCGGTTAAACCCGCGCCAATTTGTGTCGCTAGGCGGATGCGTTGCGCTTCTCCACCCGATAGCGTCATGGCGGAACGATCGAGGGTGAGATAATCTAAGCCAACATCGAGTAAAAATTGCAACCTGGCTTGAATTTCCCGCAAGGCTAAGTCGCCAATTTGCGCCTGTCTGGGGGTAAGTTGCAGTTGGTGAATGCGTTCTAAGCTTTCGCGGATGGAGTAGCTGGTTAAGTCGAGAATGCGATATTGTCCCAAACGCACGGCTAAGGCTTCCGGTTTGAGGCGCTTTCCATCGCAAACCGCGCAGGGTTTATCAATTAAGTAGGGTTCGAGTTTCTGTTTTTGCAGTTCCGATCCGGTTTCTCTATACTGGCGATCGAGGATGGGAATAACGCCTTGGTAGCGTTTATGATAGCCTTTACTTTCCCGATAGGCGGAGTCGGCTTCAATGTAGATTTCATGTTCGGTTCCGTGAAGGATGATGTGCTGTTGTTCGGGGGTGAGTTGGTTCCAGGGGGTTTGAATTTCAAATCCGCAAGCTTTCCCGACGCTGTACAACAGCGAGAGGTAGTAGGAATTGTCTTTTTCTGACCAAGGTGCGATCGCCATATATACGGGCGCGCTAGGATCGGGAACGAGTAATTCTTCGCTGAAGGTTCGCAAACTCCCCAACCCGTGACAATTTGGACACGCACCATAGGGTGAGTTAAAGGAAAACAGGCGCGGCGAGAGTTCTTCCATGACTGCGCCATGTTCGGGACAGGCGAAGTTTTCTGAGAAAATGAGAGGGGTGGGTTTCTCGCCTTCTGCTTCAGCTTCTGGCAAAATATCAATAATGGCGATCCCTTCAGAGTGACGCAAGCAGGTAGCCAGGGAGTCGGTAAGGCGTTCTTGGATATCGGGCTTTTTGATTAAACGGTCGATAACGATTTCAATATTATGGGTATAGTTTTTATCGAGTTCGATGGAGTCGGATAACTCGATAACTTCGCCGTTGACGCGGACGCGGACAAAGCCTTGGGCGGCTAAACTGGAGAGTAATTTCTTATGGGTGCCTTTCTTTCCCCGGACGACGGGTGCGAGAATTTGGAAGCGGGTACGATCGGGAAGTTCTAAAATGCGATCGCACATTTCATCAATACTCTGTGGCGCAATATTGCGATCGCAGATCGGACAATGGGGTTCTCCGGCTCTCCCAAATAGTAAGCGCAAGTAATCGTAAATTTCGGTAACGGTGCCTACGGTTGAACGCGGGTTATGGGAAGTAGACTTTTGATCGATGGAAATTGCCGGACTTAACCCCTCGATAGCATCCACATCCGGCTTATCCACTTGACCTAAAAATTGTCGCGCATAAGCACTCAAGGACTCAACGTAGCGGCGCTGTCCCTCTGCAAAGATGGTATCAAAGGCGAGGGACGATTTCCCAGAACCGGAAACCCCAGTGAAGACAATTAGGCGATCGCGTGGCAATTCTAAGTCGATATTCTTTAAATTATGCTGTCTGGCTCCCCGTATCCGAATGGTATTCTGACTCGCAGAGTGATGACCATTCTGAGAGGCTTGGGGTAGCGGATCGGATAGGTTCGCCGGATGAGACATGGGAAGAAGGTGCAGCAATAGTCCTTAACAATTCTAGCGATCTATTTTGGAGTGCGGAGAAGTTGGTGCAAAGTATCGAGTGCTTTTGCCTGACTTCTCGCCTTGTTACAATGGCGATGTGCGATCGCCAATATTTGAAATGACAAAGGGGGAAGGTAATCCTAGCCCTGAGATGAGACTACTCTGGAAAAGAGGATGATAGGGTGATGGAATTTGCACAAATTCCAACCCGCTACTCAACAAACCTATCTTTATGTCTACAAAACTACCCCCGCTTGCGTCTCATTCCTCTCTGGCTTCCTTTTATTTAGGTTGTGCAGTTTGGGCGTATAAAGGTTGGGTGGGGGAATTTTACCCTAAAGGGAGTCGCGCCGGGGACTTTCTGCAATTGTACAGCCAGCGCTTAACAGCCGTTGAGGGGAATACTACCTTCTATGCTACCCCGAATGCAGAGACGATCGCGCGTTGGGCCCAACAGACGCCTCCGGGGTTTAAGTTTTGTCTAAAGTTTCCCAAAGCCTTAACGCACAATGGTTTACTGAAACCTGCAATACCGGGCGCGATCGCATTTTTAGAGTTAGCACGCGGTTTAGGCGATCGCACTGGCCCTGTTTTTGTGCAACTGCCACCTACTTACAGTCCGACTCATCTTGATGACCTTACTGAATTTTTCACAACCTTGCTGTCTTGTGGGATACCGTTAGCCCTAGAAGTTCGCCATCCTGACTGGTTTACAGAACCCCATAGCAGCGAACTCAACTCGCGACTGCACCAGCTAGGGGTGGGGCGAGTTTTATTAGATTCTCGTCCGATTTACAATTGTCCTGACGATCCGCAACGCACCTGGGAACGGAAGAAGCCGCAACTCCCCTTACAACCCGCAGTGACAGCCCCTTTTAGCTTAATTCGATTTGTCTCCCATCCAGAGTTGGCGCTTAACCCTCCCTACCTCGACGAATGGGTTAAGACTGTGGCAAATTGGATACGGCAAGGTACGGAAATTTATTTTTTCGTTCACTGTCCGATCGAAGCGCGATCGCCTCTGGTAGCGCGTCATTTTCAACAACTCTTAGAACAACGAGGTGTATCCGTTCCTCCATTACCTTGGGAACAGTTAGATGCGGGTTTTAATCAACTAAGTTTATTTTGAAGCTTCAATGAATGAGACTGTGGAAACTTGGATTCTTCTCCTGAATTTTGCTACCTTGGTTGCGGTTTTATTTTCTCTAACTCGTCAACCTTCAGCAAACCATTCTCAAAAGCACCATTCTTTAGATTCCCATTCCTTCATACCTAGAGATCGGGAAATGTTAGAACGCGATCGAGTTTACGATCGATGCGTTCTAACATTTCCA
>JAAHGE010000341.1 GCA_010672635.1 Desertifilum sp. SIO1I2
AGGAGATGTAAAGTTAAAATTTCTTTTTACTGGATGCAACGAGCGAAGCTGGATTTATCGCGATCGCCAGCCTCAATCTGCTATCAACTGAAGTTTCTTTTTAACACTCAGATATTTGTTCCTGAAAGAGAGTGTAGGAGATAACAATCTAACTTTAAATTCAAAGGTAAAACCGCTTCCACTCCCCTCGCCCTAGGGATAAGGGGAAGTCTACAATGCATTTAGGCGGGCGATCGCTACCCGTACCATCCCTCAGTACCGCATTTCAATCAACGATTAAATGTTTAATAAATTCAGTAATTTCTCGGTTGAGTTTTCCTGATGTAAGCGCTTACTCTGGAAAAGAATGTCTCAAATTGCCATAACTCAATTAGCTGAAATCTGAAAATCACTTGCATCGCCGATTCATGTCACGCTGAAAGACATTTTATTCTTTCTCAAAAAATTGATTTTCACGCCATAGATAAATCAGGGTTGTCGTAAATATCATTCAATCTTTAATGCTTTCTTCTGAAGAAAACTCTTTTATAGAGGGGAAAGCATTATTGAAATCTACTCAAAATATTTAAATCAGGTTCATCAAATCAGATAAAGCGTTATCGGTTATTTTCAACCCATAACCTAGTTGCTGCTGTCAAGACTCAATCAACCCCGATCCAGCGGATGCATCTACCCAATTGCATTCATTGGAGTGGTTCAAGTGCTTACACCTCATTTACCTCAAGCTTACCCTACAAGATTAGCTTTAATTGATGCTAATTTAGACCATTATCAGGAACTGGCTGAACTGGTTTCTCAGCACGTTGAAACCCTCATTATTCGGCGCGATCGCAATGGCATTGAGCAAGTTAGCGAGATTCTCAATTCTCTTAAATTAGTTAACCATGAATTGCAAGCCCTATATTGGTTTGCACATGGCGCGCCTGGAGAAATCATTTTAGGGAATAGTTCCTTAAATCCAGCCTCTCTCAGCCAATATTCTAATCAAATAAAAGCTTGGAAATCGGCTTTAGACAGAACAGCAAATCTATTTATTTATAGTTGCAACCTTGCTCAAAATACAGGCAGTCATTTCTTACAGTCTTTTAGCCGTATTTTAGGAATTAATATTTCAGCTTCTTCTCATCGAATTGGAGACAGTAACCGAGGAGGAACTTGGCAATTAGACTTTAATACTCATTCAGAATATAGTTCTCATTTAAGCTTAAAACCCTCCTTATTTTCCTCATATACTGGTATTTTGGCAACCGCGATCGTTACAACAACTGCTGATAGCGGTGCGGGTTCCTTGCGGAATGCGATCGCCACCGCAAATCCTGGCGACACTATCATTTTTAGTGCTAGTTTAGCCAATCAAACCATCACCCTAACCAGCGGGCAATTAGAGATTAACAAAAACCTCACCATTGATGGTTCTGCGGCGGCTAACTTAACCCTGAGTGGGAATAATATCTCGCGAGTAATCAATCTCCATTCTTACCAAAACCTCAACATTCAAAACCTCACCATTGCCAATGGAAGAGTAACCAATACCGACTTAATTGAAGGGGCGGGTGCAGGAATTAAAACAGGAGAAGGCAGCAACCTATCGGTTAACAACGTCCAGTTTAGAGATAATATTGCTCGACTAGGGGCTGGTATTTTTGCCTTTAACAAAAGTACCGCCACAATTACCAATAGTACCTTTGATAATAACGATGCAACCTCTGGTTTAGCCTTAGATTATAAAGAACAAAGCGGCGGCGCAATTGTAGGATTTGTCGCCAATAGTCTAACTGTAAAAAATAGCAAATTCACCAATAATAAAGGCTTGAATGGGGGAGCCATTAATAACCTGCTAACTCCCCTTACCATTGAAAATTCAATCTTTCTCAACAACGACTCAACGCCGGGTAAAAATGCCGGGGCTGTCGTGGGTTATGGCGGTGCAATTTATAGCGATGGTTCCAGTAGCGTCAACAATGACAATATTGGAGGCGATATTATTATCCGAAATAGCCGCTTTGAAGGCAACACTGGATCGGGGCAAGGCGGCGGCATTTATCTTTATGTTTATCCACCCGATAAAGTCACTCTAGAAGACTCAACCCTGCTCAACAATTCAGTGGTGAACAATGCGGAAGGTGTTGCCCAAGGTGGGGGATTTTTCTATGCGGCAAAAACTGGCTTGGCACCCGGTAATAGTCCGTTAGTGATTTCGCGAACCACATTTTCTAATAATGTTTCTGCCGATCAAGGTGGGGGGCTTTGGGTTGGAGAAAATGCCCCATTAATCATTACCAATAGTACCTTTTCAGAGAACGAAGCCCAAGCAATTAACGGAAATGGCTTTGGCGGTGCGTTAACAGTGTTTAATCAATCCAACCCAACAACGATTATTAATACGACCTTTGCTTACAATAAAGCAGCAAAACTCGCCGGGGCAATCTTTCACGGGGACGACCAGAAAATTACGGTTCAAAATACAATATTTTATGAGAATATTGCCAGTAATGCCCTAAAAAATCAACAGCATGTTTCCCGCTCGCTTATTGATGCGGGGGGAAATATCCAGTATCCGCCCAAACTCACGGATATTCCCTTTCCGGGCGATCTCAATGTCACCGATAAAGTCACCCTTGCCGATCCGAAATTGGGCCCGTTGCAAAGTATCAATGGCGTCTTAGTTCATCCCTTACTAGCGGGAAGCGCCGCCATTGATGCTGGGGTGAATGGGGGGGTTGCTAGCCTGGATCAAACGGGTAATCCGCGCATTGTGGATGGGGATGGGAATGGTAGCGCGATCGCAGATAGTGGGGCTTACGAAGCAACGAGAACGCTACTTCCTCCTCCCTCCAACACTCCACCCACCCTTGTCACGCCGATTCCCGATCGAACGGCTACGGAAGCAACACCGTTTAATCTAAATATTGCTAGCAATTTTACCGATCTTGATGGCGATGCGCTGGTATTTTCAGCCGTGGGTTTGCCAGAAGGCTTAGTCTTAAATTCAGGTACGGGAATTATTTCAGGAACTCCTACCCGTAATGCAGTAGGCACTCGCTCAGTTACTGTAACGGTTTCTGATGGTAATGGAGGTATAGTCAGCGATGTTTTCGATCTCGCTGTCACTGCTGCTACTCCAACTCCAACGCCGCAACCGACGCCAACTCCAACACCACAGCCGACGCCAACTCCGACACCACAGCCGACGCCAACTCCGACACCACAGCCGACGCCAACTCCGACACCACAGCCGACGCCAACTCCAACTCCGACACCCGAACCAATCCCTCAAGATCGAGCAGGTAACAGTCTAGACTTGGCAGCAGACTTAGGCGTTTTAAACGGTTCCCAAAGCGTTGATGACTTAATCGGAAGTGCAGATACCGATGATTTTTATAGCTTTCGCTTAGAAACAGAAAGCTTGCTGAATCTTGATTTACAGGGATTAACGGGGAATGCTTACATTCAACTGTTAGATAGCCAAGGGAACCTGATTCAAGAGATTGCGGCGGCGGATCTCGCTTTAGACGAGTTTGCAGTCTCCTTAGCGGCGGGTGATTATTTTGCGCGCGTCTTCAGTACAAATCCCGAAAATACAGCCTATACCTTAACCCTGTCTAACCAAAGTACCGCTACCCCCGATCTTGATGAGTGTGGGGGTGGGGGTAACTGTCAAACCACGATTTCTGGCACTAGCAGTGACGATCTATTAATGGGCGATGAGTGCCGTAACTTCATGTTAGGAGAAGCCGGGGATGATTCGTTGATGGGCAATCAAGGCAGCGATACCCTGTTGGGAGGTATGGGTAAAGACACGCTTTATGGTGGCAAAGGGAACGATTCTCTGTTGGGAGGAGAAGGAGATGACTCGCTGATGGGGAACCGTTGCCATGACTCGCTGTACGGCGGGAAAGGCAATGATGTGCTGTGGGGAGGAAAAGGAGATGATTATCTAGAAGGGGGTGAAGGGGATGATACCTTAAGCGGCGATCGCGGATCGGATACTCTCGTTGGGGGGGAAGGGCGCGATTTGTTTATCCTCAGAACCGAAACGGCGTCTACAGACGTTAGCGAAGCGGATCTTATTCTCGATTTTGAGGTGGGTATCGATACGATTGGCTTAATCGATGGCGTGACTCCCGAAGACTTGATTTTAGAAGCTGTTGAAGGAAACACGTTAATTCGGGTTGCAGGTTCTAATCAAGTGTTAGGAATCGTCGTAGGAATTGCTCCACAGCAGCTTCCTAGGAGTTTTGCGAGTGTAGAGATGGCGATCGGCTAGCGCGATCGCTCTGGGATGCTAAGACATGGCGATCGCGCCCCTGTTCCTTTGCCTGATACAAGGCGCGATCGGCAGCCGTAATTAATGTATCGGGCAAATCGGTATCCAGGGGAACGCTACTGGCAACGCCGATACTCACGGTGACAAATTCATTGACTTGGGAAGTGCGGTGAGGAATTCGCAGTTGTTGCACGGCTTGGCGCAACTGTTCGGCAATCTCTAAGGCTTGACTAACGGGCGTATTCGGCAAAACTGCTACAAATTCTTCTCCACCGTAACGGGCAACGAGATCTGCGGGTTGGTTAATGGCTTGTCTGGCGGCGATACTCAACTGTTGCAAGCACTCATCCCCGGCTTGATGCCCATAAAAATCGTTATAGGGTTTGAAGTAATCGACATCAAACAAAATAACCGAGAGGGGTTGGCGATCGCGACAGTGGCTTTGCCATTGTTGCCTGAAGTAGACATCAAAGCGGCGGCGGTTGGCGAGTTGCGTTAAACCGTCTAGGTTAGCAAGGCGTTCGAGTTCCCAGTTGGCTTGTCTGAGGGCGTCTTCAGTTTTTTTACGTTGAATCATCGAACCCAGTTGGGTGGCGATCGCTTTGAATAACTGGAGCGATCGCTCATCCGGTGCTAATTCTTGATGGTGAAAAAAGACTAAAACGGCTAATACCTGCCCATCTAGAACAATGGGAACCCCTAGAACGCTCTTTAAACTCGCTTGCTCTGCTGCTAACGAACGGATATTCGTTAAGCACGAGTGTTCGGCTAAATCTGCAATCCATTCAATTTGCTGAGATGCCCAAACCCTTCCAGGAAATCCTTGGGCATGGGCAAAACGCAGGCTTTCGGCTTGGCGTTGAAATTCGATCAAATTGGGCGGATCGGTTCGCCAAGCGCAACAATATTCGAGATGGGTAGCTTCTGAATTCGGCATCCACGCCTCGCCCAAATCCCAACCAATGGTTTGGCAAACGGTACTCAAAATGGCTAAAAGAGCTGCCTCTACATCTGCCGTTTCGCTAATTGCCTGAGCAGTTGCCAGTAGCAGTTGCAACTGAGAATTTTGAGCCTGAAGTTGCAACTGAAACTCGCGCAAGCGCAACTGATTTTCAATCCGGGCAATGACTTCAATTGATTCAAACGGCTTGGTAATGTAATCTACACCCCCTAGGGTAAATGCCGTTACTTTATCGAGGGCATCATCTAGCGCGCTCATAAAAATAACCGGAATATCGCGGGTTGAAGGTTGCGCTTTGAGCTGGCGACAAACTTGATAGCCGTTAAGGTCGGGCATTTTAACATCCAGTAAAATCAGATCGGGCACCATAGACTGAATGGACTTGATGGCTAATTTTCCACTCGGCGCAACCCGTACTTTATAGCCTTGATTGGACAAGATTTGGGTCAGCAACGTAATGTTAGCAGGAGTATCATCAACGACTAAAATATTAGCCTGACCGAGAAAAATAATTTGTTCCTGGTTC
>JAAHGE010000342.1 GCA_010672635.1 Desertifilum sp. SIO1I2
TCCCGCACGAATTCGATCGAAAACAGCGGGTAACTAAACCTCAGTGAGGGAAAATTGAGCAGTGTGATTGATGCTCAATTTTCCTTATTGAGTCTTTATCGTTTCGTTAATTTAGAACTCATGGCTGTATCTTCTTCTCCAGAAATTCGAGTCAGGCGTCCAAACGTTTGGCAGCAACTCAATCAAGTTTCATGGGCATGGCGCATTACCTTTGTCTACCTCAGCATTATGCTGTTAATTCCCACCACTGCCATGTTACTGCGTGCCAGTACCGATGGGCCCGTGCGGTTTTGGGAAGTTGCCACATCTCCCATTGCCCTTTCTGCCTATGAAGTTACGTTTGTTACAGCGTTTATTGCCAGTGCCATAAATGGCGTGTTTGGCACTTTATTAGCTTGGGTTTTAGTTCGTTACGACTTTCCTTTCAAGCGAATCTTTGACGCTGTAGTCGATTTACCGTTCGCTTTACCCACAGCCGTTGCCGGTTTAACCCTAGCAACCGTTTATAGCGATAATGGGTGGATTGGTTCGCTGTTTGCACCTTTGGGAATCAAAATTGCTTTTACTCGGTTGGGGGTAGGAGTAGCCATGACCTTTATTTCCCTGCCTTTTGTGGTGCGAACGGTACAGCCTGTTTTACAGGAAATGGAAAAAGATGTAGAAGAGTCGGCTTGGAGTTTAGGCGCTTCTCAATTTCAAACCTTTTGGCGCGTGATTTTACCCCCATTAATGCCAGCGATTCTTACGGGGGTAGCGTTAGGTTTTTCTCGCGCAGTTGGGGAATATGGTTCAACGGTATTAGTGGCGGCGAATATGCCTTTTCAGGACTTAATTGCTCCCGTGTTAGTCTTCCAAAGATTGGAACAATATGATTATTCGGGTGCAACTGCTATCGGCACAGTAATGCTAGCGATTTCTTTGGTAATTTTATTGGGAATTAACTTGTTACAAGCGTGGGGCAGAAGATATGACTATAAGTAATGCTAGCAATTCAGAATTGTCTCAATCTCAGGAACCTGCACGCCATCAAGAAGGCAAAATTAAGTATGTTCTGATTGGGATTGCCCTCCTCTATTTAGCGTTGGTATTATTGATTCCGGCGGTTAATGTTTTTGTGCAGGCTTTTCAAGGGGGGATAGGAGTATTTTTTCAGGCTTTACAAACTCCCGATTTTATTCATGCGGCACAGTTAACGTTAATTATTGCTGCGATTGTGGTCCCGCTGAATACAATTTTTGGCTTGTGTGCAGCTTGGGCGATCGCGCGTCATCGATTTCCGGGTAGAGCATTAGCCATTAGTATTATCGACCTGCCCTTCTCGATCTCGCCAGTGGTTGCTGGTTTGATGATTGTTTTACTCTATGGCAGAAATGGCTGGTTAGGGCCAATTCTAGAAGCTGCAAATTTTAGAGTCATTTTTGCTTTACCGGGAATGATTATTGCAACGGCTTTCGTGACTTTACCGTTTGTGGCGCGAGAAGTGATTCCGGTTTTAGAAGAGGTGGGAACCGATCAAGAGGAAGCCGCGAGAACCTTGGGGGCAAAAGATTGGGAAATTTTCTGGCGGGTTACGCTTCCTAACATTCGCTGGGGATTGCTGTATGGGGTGATTCTCACCAATGCGCGGGCGATGGGCGAATTTGGGGCGGTGGCGGTGGTTTCTGGCAATATTGCCCGACGCACCCAAACCTTACCGCTATTTGTGGAGGAATCTTATAAGCAGTATCAAACTCAATCGGCTTTTGCGGCGGCTGTTATTTTAGGTTGTTTAGCGGTAGTGACGTTGGTATTGAAAGAAATTTTAGAGCGCAAAACTCGCATTAAAGATGTGGAGTAATCTCCGTTCAACCGGAGATTTTCCTGAACGATGGATTGAATTCCCTGACGTTCTGGGGTTCATGAAAGAGATACAACAGTTTTCTCTGGGCTGAGGTGCCACAAGATTCCCTTGAGTCAGGGGAATTGTAAGAAAGTGTCCTGCACAGAACCCCAAAATGCTGTACAAGTTGGCTCAGTCTGTTGAGTCCGATCCCTCATTGACACAATCTGGAGGATTTGTGATGTTAGCATCGTCTCATTCTGAAGAGCATAGCGATCGCCGTCCCACTCATCAGCGCATCTGCTTGCGAATTCCCAAAGAATATCACTCAGAACCCGTAATTTCTCGGTTGACTTCTCGGCACGGTCTAATTGTCAATATCAATGCGGCTTTGTTGGGCGCAAAAGTTCCCCAGGAAGGTTGGTTCGATCTCGACCTTCAAGGCACCCCAGAACAAATTCGCGGTGCGTTAATTGATTTAAACGATTTGGACTTAGAAATTTGGGAGAATTCTAGCGAACCGAATGATGGTTGGTAAAGCGATCGAAATCGGGGCTTCATTTGTTCCTTAAATTGAAAAAAGCTGAGTCTGCTTTTCTGGCGTAGAGATCGAGAATCAAGCTAAAGAGAGATGACAAAAGATTAGCCCATGAATTTTACTACTAGAGCGGGCTATTGGTTCCGCAAAGGTTTATCCTTGCAATTTGATTCTCAACGCCAATGCCGGAAGCGAGTAGAACTCAACTTTCCGATTCTCAGTGCCATCGCCAACTCTCCCTAATCCCTCGTTTTGCGAGTGCTTTCGTTTTTGGGATTGGGGTTTTAGTGTTGGTTGGCTGGGTGGGCGATATTGGGCTGCTGAAAAGCATCCGCCCGGAGTTTGTCAGCATGAAAGCCAACAGCGCGATCGCCTTTATTGGCTTGAGTATTGCTCTGTGGTACACCCAATCCCGTCGCGGGCGATCGCGATCGTCTGGGATTGCTCAAGGGATCGCGATCGCGGTCTTAGCCTTAGCAACCCTCACCTTACTGCAATATATCCTGGGAATCGATCTAAGGATCGATCGCCTCCTGTTTAGCGAACCCCTAGGGACGATCGGCACCGCCTATCCTGGGCGAATGGCTCCCAATGCGGCGGTTAACTTTATCTTACTGGCCAGCGCCCTGCTGTTTTTAAACCAGCACAACCGCCAATCGATTCGTTTTAGTCAGTATCTCGCCTTAATGGTTGCCTTAATTTCTTGGCAACCCCTCCTCGGCTATGCCTATCAGTTTCGGACCTTGTATGGAATTGCTTACCATACTCACATGGCCCTGCATACGGCGATCGCCTTCGTCGTGCTAGCTGTTGGTGTTTTAAGCATCCATCCCCACGTCGGCATTATGGCAATTATGGCTAGCCGCAGTCTAGGAGGCTTCATTGCCCGTCGGCTGCTGATTGCCGCAGTTATCATTCCCTCGGTGGCTGGATACTTGATTGCAATTGGATTTCGCGCCCAGTTGTATCGTACGTCCTTTGCTTTAGCGCTACTAGTTATTGTCAATATTGTCTTCTTTAGCGTGCTGATCTGGCTCAATGCCCGGACTCTCGATCGGGCCGATCGCGATCGCGCCGATGCCTTACTCGCCTTGCAAGAACTCACCGCCGAATTAGAATTGCGGGTTGAAAAGCGCACCGACGAACTGGTGAAAGCCAACCAAGCCTTAAAACAACAAATTGCCGAACGCCGCCAAGCCGAAGAAGCGTTATACAACCGCCAACAAGAACTCAAAGCGTTGTTGGAAAATACCCCCGATGTCATTATCCGCTGCGATCGCGACCTGCGTTATGTCTACGTTAACCCAGCCGTCGAACGTTCCACGGGAGTTCCAGCAGCGGCTTTATTGGGCAAAACCAGCGAAGAACTTGGGGCGTCTGAAGAATTATGCCAGTTGTGGAATACCACCTTAAGGCGCGTCTTCGATACCGCCTCCGAACAAACCGTTGAATTTCAATCCCCTAGTGTCACCGGAACTCGAACCTATCTGTCGCGAGTCGTTCCCGAATTCGATCGCGAAGGCGTAGTCCAAACCGCTTTAATTGTCAGCCGCGATATTAGCGATCGCAAAGCCACCGAAGAAGCCTTGCGCCAGCGAGAATTGACTCTGCGACAATACTTTGAATTACCGTTAATTGGCATCGCCATTACTTCCCCGGAAAGAGGCTGGATCGACGTTAACCAGAAACTGTGCGATATTCTGGGCTATTCTCGCCAAGAACTTCAAGAGATGAGTTGGTTAGAACTCACCCATCCGGAGGATCTGGCGTTGGATATTACTTTCTTCCACCAAGCGCTATTAGGTCAGCGCGATGGCTATTCCCTCGATAAACGCTATATTCGCAAAGATGGGCAGATTATCTACACGAACCTCTCTACCCGCTGCATCCGCCGCGCTGATGGCACGGTCGATTATTTTGTGACGTTGATTCAAGATATCACCGAGCGCAAGCAAGCGGAAGAAGAACGCGCCCAACTGATTCGCGAACAAGCGGCTAGGGCGGAGGCTGAAGCGGCCAACCGCATGAAAGATGAGTTTCTCGCGACCCTTTCCCACGAGTTGCGAACCCCAATTAATTGTATTTTGGGATGGGCGCAGCTATTACGCACCCGCCAACTCAATGATTCAACCCGCGATCGCGCTTTGGAAACGATCGAACGGAATGCCCGCCTGCAAACCCAACTGGTAGAAGATTTACTCGATGTTTCTAAGATTGTTCAAGGTAAAATTACGCTCAAATGCCGGAACGCCAATATTGCTTTGGTGATTCGCAGGGCGGTTGATACAATTGGAACCTTAGCGGCGGCTAAAAATATTCAGGTTGAGATGGAGTTAGACCCGGCAGTAAAATTTACCTGGGCCGATCCCGATCGCTTGCAGCAAGTGGTCTGGAATTTACTCTCAAATGCGATTAAGTTTACGCCAGCCCAAGGTCGAGTCACGGTTAGACTCCAACAAGGCTCTCAAGAGATTGCGATTCAAATTTGCGATACTGGCAAAGGGATTAGCCCTGAGTTTTTACCCCATGTTTTCGATCGCTTCCGCCAAGCTGATAATTCGATTACGCGATCGCACGGGGGGTTGGGCTTAGGTTTGGCGATCGTTCGCCACTTAGTGGAATTGCACGGGGGAACGATCGCTGCTGAGAGTGCTGGCGAAGGGAAAGGTACAACCTTTACGGTGAAGCTTCCGGTTGTGCAAAACCCGCATCTGAAAAATAGCGATCGCCCGGAACCCAATCGATCGGCTTCGCCCGTGCAGCGGCGGCTTGCGAATCTGCCGTACTTAAAAAACCTTCGAGTTTTGCTGGTAGAAGACGATTGCGATACCTGCGAGTTAATTGAGATGGTTCTCAAACAAGCGGGCGTCCAGGTAACGCCAGTGCATTCGGTGAAAGCCGCGCTATCGGTTCTTGAACGAATGCGCCCCGATGCGATTATTAGCGATATTAGGATGTGCGAGGTCAACGGTTACGACTTTATGCGATTGCTGCGATCGCTCCCCTCCGATCGCTCCGATATTCCGGCGATCGCCTTAACTGCCTATGCCAGCGATCGCGACCGCGAACAGGCCCTAAATGCCGGATTTTGCCAGCATTTGTCTAAACCAATCGAACCCGAAAAGCTGTTAAATGCGATCGCCAACCTCGTTCAGCAAACCGCCTTAACTGTTCCCTACTTTAAACTTTAGCGATTAAACAAACTGTAGCTTAAGGTACCCCAGGGAACGCCTCTACATACTGAATCTTCAGATCGGCAAACGCGTCCACCGTTTGCACCGTAAAATCAGGGAACGCATCAACCCATTGCCATTGACCGCATCGATCCGGAAAAGCATTAACCTGCTGTACCTTCAAATCCGGAAAAGCAGTCACCACTTGAATCTTCAGATCGGC
>JAAHGE010000343.1 GCA_010672635.1 Desertifilum sp. SIO1I2
GAAGAGACAGGAAAACTTGATAATTATCAACTCAGCACACTGCTACGCAACAAGCCGACGTAGCAGCAAGAACTGCTCAACAGCACTTTAAACTCAACTTCCCCACTCGGAACACCGCTTCGTACTAAGCAAGCTACGGAACTCGTAACTTTACACTCTTTCCCCCCATCCCCCCACCCTTTTCCCACTCAGCACACCGCTACGCGGAAGCTAAAGCAACAGCACTCAGCACTCAGCACTTAAAAAGAGGAGAACCATTGCTCGTAGCGATCGCCTAAAGCTTCTAAAGAATACCCGGTTTGGGCAGCTTTGTAACAGTCTTGGCGATTAATTTGGTCTAATTTGGCGATCGCCTCCACTAACCCCGATACGCTATCTGGTTCCACTAGAAAACCTGTTTTCCCATCGGCGATAATTTCTGCAATTCCTCCGCGTCGATAACCCACCACTGGAACGCCGCAGGCTAAGGCTTCAATCGCCACATTCCCAAAGGCTTCTACCCAACGCGGCGTCATTAATAGGGCGCGACATTGACGCAACTGGGATTGTAACGCCTGAGTGGAGAGAAATCCAGCATATTCAATCGGCGCATGGGGATAAGTTTGGAGAATTTTTTGCCAATACTCCGGGTTTTCCATCGCCCCCATAATCTTCAGGGGAATTCCTGTCTGTTGGGCGGCGGCGACTGCATCTTCTAACCCCTTTTCTGGGGCGATCCGCGCTACCCAAGCCAGTTGAGGAGTAGGAGTTGGGCAAAATTCATACTGCGATAGATCGAAGCCATTACCTAAGATGACACAGGCTTTGCTAAAAGGAAAGGTTTGCGCCTGGGCTGTCGTATGCATTCCAATGGTACCCGGAAACTGCTCAATGACTTGGGCGATCGCCTCATCCATTGCGTCAGTTAGCGAACCCATGCTGATTAGATGCGCGACTGGGCGTTGTAAAAAGGGCGTCAGGTACAGGGGTAGCCAATCATAGGCGAAGTTCAAAATCAGGTCATATTCTGTCTGGATCGCCCGAATTGTTTCCCACATTTGGGCTAAACCGGAACCTTTAGGCAGGATAATCGGATCGCTGCGATCGCAAGTTTGGGCCGAAATTTGGGGATTTCCAGCAACCTCAATGACCTGAAAGGATTCCACCACCGACCCTTGAGGGGCTGCGATCGCAATGTCATAACCGCGATTTTGCAGGGCTTGGGCAATGTTGCGTAAAGTCAATTCTACTCCCCCGGCGGCTCCAGATCCTAATGCACCAATAAAGGGAGCCGCAAACAACAGTTTCAATCGTTTAACCATAAAAAGGGGTTCTAATGTTCATCATCCGACGATCGGCGATCCATCGAATTTTCCAGATCGGGCCAATTGGGTAACTGATCTGAGTTTGCAGAAGTGCGGATGCGATTTAAGTGGTTTAAAGCCCATCGCGCCGTCTCTTGCACTTCGCGATCCGAGTCTTCGGCTGCATATCGCATCAATTGGCTGACGTGCGTCACCAGTTCGTAGAGGCGAGTCACATCCCGAATCGCATTTTTCCGCACTTCTGGATTATTATCTTGCAAAGAAATTGCTAAAGCCCGGTTCATGGGTTTGAGCGTCCGAATACTGATTTCCGATAGCGCTGCTAAAATCAGGCTGCGTTGCTGAGAATCCGAATCTAATAATAAATTAACTAACGGTTGCGTCGCTTGGGAGGCTCCCCGCTGACCGAGTTCCCAAATGGCTTTGCGTCGGCGATCGCGATCGGGACTTTCTAAATCCTGAATTAACTCGTCAACAATATTAATTTTAGCGAGGCGAGTAGTTTCCTCAATTGGCACCTTCTCTACAGGCGTTAGCGAGGCGTCTGGTGTAGGGGGAGGGGGCGCTTCCTCAGAGGGCGTGAAAAATGAATAGTGATGGCCATTACTATCAGGAGTCTGTACCGCGCCCTTTTCGGGCAAATCCGACCCCATTGTCCCCTCTGGGGGTGGGGTGGAAAGAAATTCTTCCGCCTCCGTTTCTTCCCATTCCTCCTCATCCTCAAAACGATTGCGATTCAAAAGTTTGAGCAGGAGTAAGCTAAATCCCCCCGTCGCCGTTACTGCGATCGCCCCAATTAAAATCCAGCGTACCCAATTGCGTCGGCGCTGCGATTTGACTTGCGTTTGCGGCTGGGGCGATGGACTGGGGCTAGAGGCAACAATGGGTTGTTGTGCCCGTTGCAGGCGATCCCAGGTGGTTTGCCCAACCCAACCATCCACCTCTAATCCTTGGGCTTGCTGGAACGCTGAGACGGCTTTCAGGGTACTTTCAGTATAGGTTGCGTCAACTGCTCCCGCGTAATAACCGAGCGTTTGCAAACCCTGTTGTAATTCTCGAACGCGATCGCCTTGACTGCCAGGTCCTAGGGGAGAAGCGATCGCGTTAGACGCACTCAAGCGTCGTTTTTCTTCCTCCTGAACTGCAATCTCGCGGTTGCGGCGATATTCTGCCGCTTTCTGTTGCGCCAAGGACGCTTGCGGGCTTTGGGTAGAAACGCTAGCCATCAAATCGGCCGCTTGCTGCCAGAGATCGGCTAAATCTGCCCATTCATCAGCCGTTTGGGCCGTTTTTCCGCGATCGCTCGCCTGTTGAGCAATAACCATTGCTTCCCGCACCGGATCGGCTTGAGCCAGGGTCAATTCAACCGACTGAGGCACAAAGACGGGGGTTTGGGCTAAACTCGGCGTCAAAACCCAACCCGGAATACAGCTAACCAACAACCAGATAAAACGGTAGGACATCTTGGGGTTCCTCCATCGAAAAAGCTGGAGGATGTTTGAGCTTGAGAAAACCAGACAGGAATCTTACACCTTCATATCTCGAATAGCCAACTCTGGCAACCTTTCTCTAAGTGCTGAGTGCTGAGTGGGGAAGAAGGGGAGTTGGGAGTTAGGAGTTGGGAGTTAGGGGAAGAAGGGGAATTACAGGTTAATGCTGATTGATTTCTCTAGTTCCCGGAAATTGGAATTCTTTTCCTCACTCAGCACTCGGAACTCCCTTCTTCACTTACTACACTGCTACTTGGCGTACAAGCTACAGCACTCTATCCTCCCATCTCCCCACCCTCTTCCCCACTCGGAACTCGGAACTTGGAACTTTGCACTCTCTTCCCACTCAGCACTTAGTTATGGGGGTGAGTTCGGGATCTTCTGAAGATAAATCTTTGACAGGTGCGGGACGCAGACGCAATTTTTGGGCGAGGGTATCCCGTTGATTGATTAGGTAGATGCTGATTAGGGTTAGACCTACCCCACTCCATTGAATGGGACTTAGAACTTCATTGAGAATGAGATTGCCAAATAATAAGGCAAAAACGGGGGTGAGGAAAGTCAGGGAGCTTAAGCTGGTTAAGCTGCCGCTAGAGGCAAAGTAGAAGAATAATCCGTAGGCGATCGCGCTGCCAAATAGAGTTGCATAGGCGATCGCGCTCCACCCTGCTAGGTCAATATGCACCCATTGCTCGGTTTCTAAGGCACCGGATAAACCAAATAGAGGCAACCCCCCCACAATCATATGCCATCCGGTGGCGCTCACGGGGTCGGCGTAGCGACACACAAAGCGGACTAAAACGGTTCCAACGGCCATTGAGAGGGCGGCGAGTAACATTAACCATTCGCCGCTGTTAAACAATTGCTGCACGCTACCGGAAATTGAACTCACGTCGCCTGTTAAAGCGTTCAATACCCACTCATCTGGTAAACCAATTAAGCTAATTCCACCGACACCTACCATCAACCCCAGTCCGCCAATTAGCCCGATTTTTTCCCCAAATAACCACCACGCAAGCAAGGCGACGGCGATGGGTTGCGAGTCAATCATCACCGATCCTAATCCCGCCCCCGTTCGCACTAGACCTTCTGCTAAAAAGCCTTGAAATAAAGCGCCATCTACTAAGCCAAACAGGGTAATCCACAGCCACGCCTTCCAGCCTTGTGGTTGCGGGCGTCCCATCCAAACGGCGGCGGCGAGGATCAAAAACCCGGCGGGAACGAGGCGCACGCCGGCCATGAACAGGGGGGTTGTATTGGGGATGACGCCTTTCATGGCAACCATTGCAGTTCCCCAAAAGAAGAACGGTGCAATCAGTAATAGAGAGGCGAACGGTAGTCTGGATTCGGTAAGCTTCAGGTACATTCGGCTATTCCTTTGGGACGGATGAATGGTGCAAGCCCGCGATCGCTTTAGGCTGAACTTGAGGATCTGTTAAGCTCCGATTCAGCTCCATTGTACTCAATTATGTAGTTATGTTAAGGGTTAGCTCAGAAAATCCCACCAAATGCTGACTCAATGCGCCACACTAGAGTTCAGGCGCAAGATGGGGGAGCGAGGCTTGGGTTTCTAGAGAATCCTAGGCAGCAGCGAACCCTGAGATCGAGCTAAATTAATGAATTGTTGAGTCTCTATGGTGTGGTTTTTTAATCAAAAATTTCGCAAACAAATTGCTCGAATTGAAGTGACGGGTGCGATTGGGGCATCGACGCGCAAGCGAGTATTAGAAGCGCTCAAAGAAATTGAGGAGAAAAAATTCCCCGCCCTCCTATTACGCATCGACTCGCCGGGAGGAACGGTTGGGGATTCTCAAGAAATCTATAGCGCCCTCAAGCGACTGCGCGAGAAAATCAAGATTGTTGCGAGTTTTGGCAATATTTCGGCATCAGGAGGCGTTTATATTGGCATGGGAGCCAGCCATATCATGGCAAATCCCGGCACGATTACTGGAAGTATTGGCGTCATTTTGCGCGGAAATAACCTGGAACGCCTGTTAGATAAAGTGGGCGTTTCCTTCAAAACGATTAAGTCTGGCCCTTATAAGGATATTCTCTCATTCGATCGCGAACTGACTGAGCCAGAAAAAGATATTCTGCAACAACTAATTGATACGAGTTACCAGCAATTTGTGGAAACGGTGGCAGAAGGGCGTCAACTGGCGGTAGAAACGGTGAAAAGTTTTGCGGATGGTCGCATTTTTACCGGACAGCAAGCTTTAGAATTAGGGGTAGTTGACCGCTTGGGAACTGAAGAAGATGCCAGACGCTGGGCGTGTGAATTGGTGGGACTCGATCCAGAAAAAACCCAAGTGAATACCATTGAAGAACCCAAGCGCTTCTGGAGTCGGATTTTCGGCGGAAATAATCGCGCCAGTTCGGGGTTATCCGCAGGGGTGGATTGGGTGGAGTTTGAACTTTCGACGAGTGGATTACCTTTGTGGATCTATCGACCTTAAGACAAATGGGGGAGTTGGCGTTAATGGCTTAAGTGAAGATAATTGTGATACAAACAGGTAGGCTGACAGCAACGGGCTGACGGCACAAGATGGCTGAACAGAAGGAGGATGCGTGCGTGGGTTGGCGAGTACGGGCAATTCGGGGTGCGATTACAGTACCCGAAAATACAAAAGAAGCGATCGCAGAAGCAGTCACGGAACTGCTTGATGAGTTAGAAGCCAGAAATTCCATCGATCCTGAAGAGATCGTCAGCGTGACTTTCTCGGTGACGCGCGACTTAGATGCAATCTTTCCGGCTGCGATCGCCCGTAAGCGTCACCATTGGGAAAATGTGCCGCTGCTAGATGTGCAACAAATGCATGTGGAAGGGGCCCTAGAACGCTGCATTCGCCTTTTGATTCACATTAATCTACCTATGGAGCATCGGGCAATCGTTCACCCGTATTTGCGTCAGGCTAAAACCCTCAGACCTGACTTGGTTTTAACTCAGTCTGCCCGT
>JAAHGE010000344.1 GCA_010672635.1 Desertifilum sp. SIO1I2
CGGCTAGCTCCTGGGCTTGGACTAAATTAAAATCAGCTAACCGAATCGGCAAACCCCACATTAAACGGAGACTGATTGATCTTTAAAGGAACATACACCTCTGTGGAGTGAACAATCACAAGCCGCAATTTTTGAAACGCATCGACATGTTTGGCTTGTTCGTACCAATAGCGCAACAGCGGAAAAAACTCTTGGGCAATCTCAGAATGCTCGAAAATCAGATTGACTTCATTCAAAGCCAAGACAATTGGTCGATCGATCTGTTCGAGTAAATATTCTTCAAAATAAATCGTACAACTGACCTTACTGCCCACCTCCTCATCCCAATAATCATCAAGTTGAGGAGGCAACCGCAAGCGACGGCTGACATTTGCACACAACCAACGTAACAGCTTATCTAAACTCCCAAACGCTGCCCGATCGACCTCCTGAAAGTCAATATGAGCAACCCCATAACCTTGAGCCTTCGCGTGAGCCAATAGCCGAGTTAATAACGAACTTTTGCCCATTTTACGCGGGGCTTGGATGCGAATGGCGCTCCCCGGTTTCTCAACTTCCTGACAAACCAGTTCTTCCTGGGGAGGGCGGTAGACATAGAACGGTGAATTCAGGGGTAAAGGTCCGCCAGGAAACTCGACAACCTCTGTACTAATCATTCGGGGCACTAACGATTCAGGGTGGTTTTCCAAAGCGTAACACCTCTATCTGAAGAAGGTACTTTCAATTTAACGCTTGGTGGGTTGAGGGAGCCATTGATTGAGGCAGGAGCGGTTTAAGATTGTCGCAGTTTGCCCAAAAATTTGAGGAACGTTTCAGAATTTGCCAAAATCTTGAATAAAGATAAACTTAACCCACCGTTCATGCAAGAGAAATGAGTGTGAAAACTAAGCAGTTCCTACGAGGCTTTCGCAATTGGCGTCAATTGGGTACTCATCTGATGGCGATCGCTCTGGGCGCTGCGATCGCACTAAGCGCGTTCCAAGCCGCCCCTTCCAATGCAAGTCCCGTCAACGCTTCCCCCAATATTGCCTTACAAGTTCCCCAGAACGGACGCAACTTCGTCACAGCCGCCGTTAACCAAGTCGGCCCGGCAGTGGTGAGAATTGATACCGAGCGCACCGTAACGCGCAGTCTTCCCGATCCGTTCTTTGACGATCCCTTCTTTCAGCGCTTTTTTGGCGACAACTTCCCGCAGCGCTTCGAGCAAGAACAACGACAGCGCGGTCAAGGGTCTGGGTTTATTATCAACCGTAACGGCACCCTAATCACCAACGCCCATGTCGTCAACCGAGCCGATCGCGTCACCGTCACGCTCAAAGACGGGCGGCAATTTCAAGGGCAAGTTTTAGGGACTGATGACATTACCGATTTAGCCTTAGTGCAAATCCAAGCCGCAGGGGGCGATCTTCCCGTTGCCAGTTTAGGCGATTCCGAACAGGTTCAAGTCGGCGATTGGGCGATCGCAGTCGGCAACCCCCTCGGTTTAGACAACACCGTCACCCTCGGCATCATCAGCACCCTGAACCGTTCCTCATCTGAAGTGGGCGTTCCCGATAAGCGCCTAGACTTCATCCAAACCGACGCCGCCATCAATCCCGGTAACTCCGGCGGTCCCTTACTCAACGAACAGGGAGAAGTCATTGGGATCAACACCGCCATTCGAGCCAATGCAATGGGGATTGGGTTTGCCATTCCCATCAATAAAGCCAAATCCATCGCCGACCAACTCGCACGCGGCGAACAAGTCTCGCATCCTTATATTGGCGTCCAAATCTCCAACCTCACCCCCCAACTCGCCCAAGAAAACAACAGCAACCCCAACGCCCCCTTTGAAGTTCCCGAAGTTACGGGCGTCTTAGTGGTGCGCGTCATGCCCAATACCCCAGCGGCTGAAGCTGGATTGCGTCGCGGCGATGTCATTACCCAAATTAATGGCACAACTGTCACAACCGCCGATCAATTGCAGAGAATCATCGATCGCAGCGGCGTGGGTAAATCTCTACCCCTAACCGTGAGACGGGGAAGCCAAACCCTTCAGCTTTCAGTCAGAACTGCTCAACTTTCTAATACGCTGCCGCGTTGACCGAGTTGAGACAGCACGGCGGTTAGATCTGCCGTTAAACGCGTAGCTTCTTGTTTAGTCGGGCCGTTCCGATAATGAGCGGCCCGAATGGGGGTACCAATCTGCACGGTGACATCGCAGCCCCAGTGGGGAACGGGATTGCTATAGGAAATATGAATAGGGATAATCTTGAGACCCAGGTTAGGCTGGCTAGATTCGGCTTGCAGGGCGAGGCGTGCTAAACCAGGTTTTAAAGGATGCAATTCGCGATCGCGAAAAATATTCCCCTCCGGGAAAATTACCAGCGTTTCCCCCGCTTGCAGAATCTCAACGCTATGGCGCAAGCTAGAAATTCCCGGATGTTGCGGATCGACCGGAAATCCTCCAAACCGCTGAATAAACCATCCTTGAATTCCCTTCACCTCATCGGCGGAAACCATAAACCGCAAATGACGACCCGTAATATCGCGACCCGCCACATAGGGAACCACTAACGCATCCCAACGGGAACGATGGGTAGGAGCCAAAATTAAAGGACTGTCATCTTGTAATAAATGCTCCTGTCCAATCACCTCTAGGCGACCAAAAAAGAACGGTAAAACCACATGACGCCCCAAGGGATACAAAATCGTCGCCAGCCACGGAGAAACTTTAGAGCTAACAGGCCCAGTTTGAAGGGCTTGGCTGGGTCTAGAAGCAAGGGAAGAGAAATTAAGCTGAATCATCGACAATTAGGCTTATTCACAAATCTCGGTCTTACTTACACCCTAAGTTTGCGATCGCCAATTGTCTTCTATCACAAGGCCACTTCTTATGCTGGCACCTACTCAAGGGAGGTGGGGAGTTGGGGAGATGGGGGGAAAGAGGGGAGTTGGGAGTTGGGAGTTAGGGAAGAAGGGAGTTGGGAGTTGGGAGTTGGGAGTTATGATTTGGGGAAGAAGAGATAGGAAAACTTGATGACTTATAACTATTAACTCAGCACTTTCCACTCAGCACTCAGAAACCCACTCAGCACTCAGCACTTTCTACTCAGCACTGTTTTTGCGTTTTTGCTGAAACCAGGCTTGGAGTTGCGATCGACAAGCAGATTCGTTGATTCCGGCTAGGACTTGCAGGCGGTGATTGGATGCGGGGCTATCGGGGAGGTTGAGAACGCTGCGAATCGCTCCGGTTTTGGGGTCATCTGCGCCATACACCAGCAGCTTGAGGCGGGCGTGAATAATAGCCCCAGCGCACATGGGACAGGGTTCTAGGGTGACGTAAAGGGTGCATTGATTGAGGTGCCAATCTTCCAGCGTTTGGGTCGCTTGGCGAATGGCGAGTAATTCGGCGTGGGCGGTGGGATCGCGATCGCGTTCTTTGCGGTTGGCAGTTTCCGCGATCGCATTTCCTTGGGCATCCACAATAACCGCACCCACAGGGATTTCTCCGGCGTCTCCAGCAGCTTGAGCCAGGGCGATCGCTCGGTTCATCCAATCGCGATGTTTAAGGTAAATTGGGTTATCCAACAAAGCGCTTTCTATGCACCCGCAGGTTGAGTCAGCAGCGGATCGAGTTGGGCTTTACCATCTAGGGCATACAGATCGTCACAGCCCCCAATATGCTGGTTATTAATAAAAACCTGGGGAACGCTACGCCGACCGTTAGCGCGTTCGGCCATTTGGTTTCTAGCATTGTCATCGCCATCAATCTTATATTCAGTGTAGTTAACACCCTTCCACCACAGCAGCATCTTCGCCCGAATGCAGAAAGGGCAAGTTTGCCAAGTGTAGATTTCCACGTTAGCTTTGATCCGTTCGGGATGACGGCCCAGCAAAGGATTTAAAAAGTCAAACATAAAGCAATTTCCACAAAGATAATATAGCGATCCTTAATCAAATCTGAACCTTCTCTAACTCCCCTCGCCCACTGGGAGAGGGGTTGGGGGTGAGGGGAATCTCACAACTCATTTAGGCTTGCTATATTCACTCAATTGTAAAGTTTTCAGCCAAAACCCTGTTAGCCTTCCCCCCACCTCCCCATCCCCCCATCCCCCCATCCTCTTCTCTATGGATTTGCCTATCATCTACCACCCCGACTATGTAGCGCCTTTACCAGAGGGGCATCGTTTCCCGATGGCAAAGTTTAGGATGCTCTATGAGATGTTGCTAGCAGAGGGAGTCGTTCAACCCGAACAGGTTTATACTCCAGAACTGCCTCCAAGAGCATGGCTAGAACTCGTACATACTCCAGAATATATTGAGACCTATTGTACGGGAACCTTAGATCCGAAGGCGCAGCGACGCATTGGTTTACCCTGGAGTGCCGCTTTAGTCAACCGGACTTGTATCGCGGTGGGGGGAACAATTCTGGCAGCGAAATTGGCGTTACAAAAAGGATTAGCCTGTAATACGGCGGGGGGAACGCATCATGCATTTCCCAGTTATGGTTCGGGGTTTTGTATTTTTAACGATTTGGCGATCGCCTCTCGCGTTCTCCAATCTCTGGGATGGGTTAAAACCATCCTAATTGTCGATTTGGACGTGCATCAGGGGGATGGGACAGCCTGGATTTTTCAGAACGATCCTACTACGTTTACCTTTTCGATGCACTGCGAGGTGAATTTTCCGGGCACGAAGCAAACTAGCGATCTCGATGTTCCTCTTCCGGAGGGGATGGACGATGATGCCTATTTACAAACCCTAGCGCACTATCTCCCTGATTTGCTAACTCAGGTAAAGCCCGATTTGGTGTTATACGATGCGGGAGTGGATACCCATATTGGCGATGCTTTGGGTAAGCTGGCGCTGACGGATAGCGGTTTGTTCCGGCGGGAAATGCAGGTGTTGAGTACCTGTGTAGCCGCTGGGTATCCGGTTGCCTGCACGATTGGTGGGGGCTATGCTAAAGACTTGAATGCTTTAGTTTATCGCCATTCCCTCTTGCACCGAGCCGCCAGCCAGGTGTATCGCCACTATCGGCTATAGCTCAACGCGGAAGGTTCGGTTATCGATGGTAACGCGATCGCCAGTAACGAGTTTGCGTCCGCGTCGGGTTTCGATGACGCCATTAACGCGCACTTCCCCCTCTTGGATCGCCAGTTTGGCTTGACCTCCGGTACCCACGATTCCTTGCCACTTGAGGAACTGATCGAGTTTGATTGTGGTATCGTCCATAACGCTTTGCTGCTACCAAATTAAGTTTTTGTAACAATTGTAGATTTTTCTCGTTTTCCGATTGGAGCCTTGTTAATTTAATAAACGAGACTCTATTCGGTTGTAGTGCTGGTTTTGAATACTGATGGTTTTTCCCTTCTTAAACAAGACACGGCTTCTCTCCGACATCTCAACTTTATGTCTATTCGCTGATTTTGGAGACGATCCATGTCCATTTACGTTGGTAATTTATCCTACCAAGTTACACCAGAGGATTTGACCGCTGTTTTTGCAGAGTATGGAACGGTAAAACGCGTGCAGATCCCGATGGATCGAGAAACAGGTCGGATGCGTGGCTTTGGCTTTGTTGAAATGAGTTCTGATGCTGAAGAGGATGCAGCAATTGAAGCTTTAGATGGTGCAGAATGGATGGGCCGCGACTTAAAGGTCAATAAAGCTCGACCCCGCGAAAATAACAACCGAGCAGGTGCAAATAATCGCAGAGGCGGCTA
>JAAHGE010000345.1 GCA_010672635.1 Desertifilum sp. SIO1I2
GCCCTGTCGCGGATTGGCGTTGAACGGAAAGCCCTTGTCGCCGAAGGCCAAGCGCCTCTGATAGAGCGGCTCGAGATAGATCGGCTTCACATAGCTGCGCTCAAAATAACCCCGTAAGAGGAGAAAGCCCAAGTAGCCAAAGATGACGCCACTCGCACCAATGTGAAAACCGGGCGAACCGAATAACCAGACGCCCAAACCGCTAATCAGCAAAGTAATGGCGCTGACAATAAAAAAGTCGCGGGTTTCCTTGAGCATCACCAGCCAACCTAATGTCAGGAATGGCAGGGTATTGGCGATCAGGTGGTTGAAACTTCCGTGTAAAAATGGAGCCAACAAAATCCCGCGCAACCCGATGGGGTGGCGGGGTAAAATGCCGAAAGTATCGAGTCGCCCTTGAAAAACCACAACGTCAACAATTTCTACGATCCAGAAGATTGCGACCAAGGTTCCGAGGATAAGCGCTTGGCTTTTCAGTTCTTTGGCGATCGCGTTCGTCTCATCTTGGCGATCCATTCATCCACCTCAAGCTAGATTAGGAGCTGATTCATGCTCTTTTCAGATTAGCAACTCGACCGACCCATCGACGAGGGTTAGAATGAAACGCATTCCGTCGATTCGCGCCCCAATCATCCGTAAAACTACTGCCTGTTCTTTGCCCCGCCCGAAAGATTCAGTAATCTTCTCTAGAGAATCTCAGCGGAATCTTTGGCACAGTTTTAGTAGTAGACAAAAGCGTCCAGTACTCCGATACCCCCTTCTGTGTCGCAACGGTTCTAGGTAATTTGATTTTTATGAACAAGATGTTTCGCTTCCCCCTGTGGTCCTACCTCAACCAACCACTGTTTAGCTCTTCTTACAAAGCCGTTTTAAATCCACGTCGGTTTTGGTATATCTATCAAATCTATTGGCTAGAGCGCTGCTGGACGATGGATGGGAAACCGGAAGAGCATCCCCGCAGCTAGCGCCTTCTCCTGGGTTGGGGAGTTGAATTGCGCTTTTGAGATTCCGGAATGAAGATTCCTCTAGTGAAAAGGGAATTCAGACAGCACCGTTTTTCCGTTCGCTCGTTGTTCGCGTTCAATGAGATCTAGCCGCTTATGGGTGCAGGTTGTACCCTCTAGCGATCCATTGCGAGTTGGGCTTTTTTTTGAGGACGGCTGTGTTTTAACTTTTCGAGGAGAGAATCGAAATCATGGTATCAAACTCTGCGTCCTATTTGAGTGTTGCTAAAGGCGCAACTTCAGAAACGCTATCCGCAGAAGTTTCTGCTGGGGCTGATTCGCCCGATCTCCTAGCTTTATTAGGTCAAATTGAAAATCAACTCTATCATTCCGAAGTGTATCGTCGTTGTCTGAAGAGTTTGCGCGGAATGCTGGGAGAAACGGCAAGCAATGCTCAAATGCTATTTAAAGCCATTGGTAGAGAAGCGATTCGACTGGCCCTGCACGAACTAAACCAATATTATGCCAACGCTGAGGCCGGCGATCGCGAATCTTCTCAACCGGCGATCGCCGATCGACCTGCCCCTTCGCCCGCTCCGCAAACTTGGGTTGCCCTTGAGGAGGAGCCTTCTACAACCGCTGTTGCCCCTCAAACCACTAGGGTTGTGCCTTCGACAATGCCTGATATTTTGGGTTCAAAACCGCAAAAACGCCTTTCAAAAACGGAACTTGCCACCCAACAAGCAGAGCAGGAACGTCAAGAATGCTTGCGCTCAATTGGCGAACAATTGCGAAAAGCCCGTCAAGCGCGATCGCTCTCTTTAGCCCAACTCCATTCCCAAACGCTAATTCCCCCTCATCAGCTCGAAGCGTTGGAATTAGGACGTGTCGAGCAGTTACCCGAAGATGTATACGTGCGCGGATTTATTCGGCGCATTTCAGCCGTTTTAGGCGTTGATGGGCAACAGTTGCTAGCCACTTTACCCGCACCCGATCCGGTGAGATCGGCGATCCCATCGTGGTATCATCCGCCAACGACGCATCAGTCGGGGTTCTACTTGAATACGGTTCATCTCTATCTGGGTTATTCCGCGTTAATTGCTGGGGCTGTTGGAGGGCTGGCTTGGCTGTCGAACCAAACTGCGCCCGATGTGGGTTACGAAGCGGAACCGATCGTCCCCACAGACACTGCGAACCCTAACGCTCAACGCGATAGCGGCAGCAAGCCCGGTTTAAGAGCGAGTCAGTCGGGCGGAATTGCCGGTTCCGATCTGGCTCCACCGGAAATGCTACCGTCCTTTTAGCTCACGACTAAGTTATCGCGGTGAATGACTGTTTCTGCTCCTTCGTAACCGAGAATTGCGGGAATTTCATCGGAGTGATGGCCGCGAATCTGCTTGAGTTCGGTGCTGCTATAGTTGACAAGACCTCTGGCAATTTCTTTGCCGAGCGGATCGCAAAGCTGAACGGCGTCAGAGGGTTGGAACTCGCCACTCACTTGCAGAATTCCCGCTGCTAATAAGGATTTCCCAGCTTGACAGATGGCGGCAACGGCTCCGGCATCTAGGACTAATTTGCCCGCCGGAATCAGACCGTTGGCGATCCAGCGTTTGCGAGCGTTCATGGGGCGCGGTTGGGCTTCAAATTGGGTGCCGAGGGGTTCGCCTTGGAGAATTTTGAGGATATTTTCCGGGCGCTTGCCTTCGGCGATCGCAGTTCTAACGCCAGCGCTGGTGGCAATGCGGGCGGCGGTAATTTTGGTGGCCATGCCTCCGGTGCCCCATTGAGAACCGCGATCGCCGGTTTGGACTTGGAGTTGTTCGAGTTGCTCGATGTTATTCACTAGGTCGATCGGTTGAGCGTCGGGGAATTGGCGGGGATCGGCGGAGTACAGGCGATCGACATCGGTAAGTAAAAACAGCCAGTCTGCCTCAATTAAGCTGGCTACCAGGGCGCTGAGGGTATCGTTATCGCCAAATTTGAGTTCGTCAGTGGCAACGGTATCGTTTTCGTTAACGATGGGAATAACGCCAAGGTTGAACAGTTCGGTGAAGGTACGGTAGGCGTTGAGATAGCGCGATCGCTCCATGAGATCGGCCCGCGTTAGCAATACTTGGGCAATGGGTTGTTGCAGCGAGGTAAACAGGTCATCGTATACGCGCATCAGCCGTCCTTGACCGACGGCGGCGATCGCCTGTTTGCGGGACATGGTACGGGGACGTTCGACTAAACCTAAACGGGCGCATCCTACCCCAACAGCACCGGAGGACACTAAGACAACGGCGTGTCCTTGGCGTTGGAGTTGGCTGAGGACTTCGACTAAGCTGGCTAGCGTCGCTAAGGCCAAGCTGCCCGTTTCTGGACGCGTGAGGCTGGAGGTTCCAATTTTGACAACAAGAGTTTGAGGCATTGCAAGGCGTTCGGGAAGTGAAATAAGATTAAAGGTTGCCATCTCAATTGAACTTCCCTCAATTGTAAAGCGCCAGCCCTTCTATCGCTTGAGGGCTGACGCTTCACCTAGATATTTATGAGGTTTTATTTTTAGGGTCTTTATGTTCGCTGACCCCATTTAATCTATTTCTATTTTGCCCCCGAATTGAGGTTTACCCGGATCTCGTAATGTTTTCTTTATGTTTCCAAATCTCAGGATTATTCACGATTTGTAAAGATTTGTTCTTTAGGCGTCAGAGTCGCTCCTAACGCTTGAGAAATCATGACTTCCAAGGATCTCAAGGGACTAGAACTCGCCGCCGATCCCGGATTAACCATCGGTTCTACGAGAATCGTAAACAAACCCAAACGATTGCCGGCCAGCACATCCGTAAATAGGCGATCGCCAACCATCGCAATTTGTTGGGGGGGCAAATCCATACCCTGAGCGGCTTGTCGGAGCTTGCGCCGCGAGGGTTTGCCCGCCCCCATAATGTAAGGTAAATCCAAAGCCTCAGCAATTCCCCGAATCCGAGGCTGATTGATATTATTACTGACCAGCCACAGCTTGGCGACAGTGCGAATGTTTTTAATCCACTCCTGCAACTCGCTAGAGGCCTGAGCCGACTTAATGGGCACCAAAGTATCGTCTACATCAAGGATCAGCCCCTTGAGATGGTAGTGTTGTAACACTTCTGGGGTCAGATACAAAATAGGCTTCCCTAGCACTAAGTCGGGTTGTAGGTGACGATTCCAAGTCATGGTGTTGAATGTTTACTCCGTGGTCAACTCATTACCCGCTTGAGGTTGACGATTGCTTAACTCTCGTTCAACTTGCGCGATCGCGCGGTTATGTTCCTCCAGGGTACGGCTAAAAATATGCGTCCCATCATAGCGAGCCATAAAAAATAAATAGTCCGTTGCTGCCGGATTTAACGTGGCCTCTAAACTTGCCACTCCCGGACTTGCAATCGGCGTCGGTGGCAACCCAGCATTCAGGTAAGTATTGTACTCCGAGGGGGTCTGTACCTGGCGTAGGGTCAGCGGTTGCTCTTGAGTTTGGCGAATTCCCAAACCATACTCCACCGTCGGATCGGCTTCCAATCGCATCCCGCGCTGGAGCCTTTGCGTAAACACGCCTGCAATCAATCCCCGTTCTTCAGCAACCACAGACTCTTTTTCCACAATACTGCCCAACGTTACCCATTCCAGCAATGTCAAATTCGTCTGTCCTTGCCTCTGTTCGTAAACGGGTAAAGCCACCTGCTCAAACTGATACAGCATTTGCCGAATCACTAACTCCGGTGTCAGCTCGCCATCGTCTAACTGATAGGTATCGGGATACAAAAAACCTTCTAAATGGGGTAAGTTCGGCGGCAGCCATACAAAGTCGTTATAGGGGATCTGTCGAGTTGCGGCTAAAAACGCCTCAGCACTAAAAAATCCCCGCGCTTCAAAATACTCCGCCATTTGCTTGAGCGACCATCCTTCCGGGATAGTGTAACTCAACTGCACAACCTCACCAGCCCAAATTTTTGAGGCAATTTCCGACAGCGATTCCGCTTGAGATAAAGCATAAGTTCCGGCTTGGAACTCGCCCCGCGTTTCGGGAGCCATTCTGGCTCTTAAGCGCAACCACCGCGCCCATAAATTCCAAGCCGACGCCGAACGAATTACGCCAATCGCCTCTAAATCCCTGCCAATTTGCTCAATGGAAGTCCCTATGGGAATTTGAACTTGGATAGTTGCCTCTTCCAGATTGCTACCTGGGAGTTGTACCGGAGCTTTTGCCCAACTCCACCAAGACCAGCCTTGCCAGCCTACAATCCCTAAAACGGCAGGGAAAAAAATGAGATAAAACGACCATTTAGAAAGGCGACTTGCAACTGTCATTGAACTCAACTCGCGTGACAACTTCCACAGCAGGCTTATTCTAGAGCCTCAAACAACTGATCTTCGATCTGAGGGAGCAGAGGTTCAAGGCGCTGCAACTCCTCTACCGAGAGCAATTCTGGTTCTCCGTCTTCATTCATCCGGGCCAAAATGAACATCGGATCGAGCGGTGCAAAAATTTCGTACTCCTGCCGATCGTAGTAGAAGCTAGCCAGAGACTGAAATTCTTCCTCGTCCTCGTTGTCGATTTCCTCTTCTTCTTCATCTTCTAGGTCGAGATCCGGAATTTCGCCCACTACCGTGAGGGTGACTGCCGTGCGCTTCAGTGTTAGATTCTGTTCTGCTAAAACGGCTTTAGCCAGATCGAACAACCGATCGATTTCCTCGTCAGAATCTACAGGAGTCGGGGCTTCGCGGTCTTCAAGCCAGA
>JAAHGE010000346.1 GCA_010672635.1 Desertifilum sp. SIO1I2
TGTGCAAATGGACAAAAATAAAAATATTTCTGTAACAGAGACTACGAATTTTCGAGTACCTGAGTCAAGAAACTGTTTGATAACTTCACAAAACAGTAGCAAACGATACTGAAATTTTGATAAAAGTTCTAACAGCCGGTAGAGGAATGTGCAAGCCCATTGGGATATAGCTGTAACCATAACGCTGAGGACAAGCTGAATGGCGATCGCCGCTTAAGCAAAATTCCCCTCTATAGCAAAGTGCTGAGTTAAAACCGAGTGAGTTTCATCTTTTGAGCAGTTCAGTCTGTCCTAACCTTACTGAGTACAGCTATAGTTCAAAAGAAAGCAGAAAAAGAGTTTTCCCAAACCTTGTAGTGCTTTTCTTGACGCGCTCAACCTAGGGATATCAACGAACGTCATTGACATGGGAGAATAGGCACTATAGAGAAATCTGAACCTTAAAAACTGATGCGGCGGCTGCCAACTCAATAAATGGCATGAGCGACTCCTGTAAAAATTGCACCTCTCATCCCCGCGATCGCACGGGGAAAACGACCGATCTGTTTCGCATTTTCTCTCAGAACTTTCTCAACCGTTACCTAGAAAAACCCCGATTTCCAGGTCGCATGACCCTCCTTTTAAGCCCTCTCAAAAAACTGGATTCTCTAGAAGAACTGGCGTTCCGGGAAATTGCCGATCGCAATTTCAAAGATTTCTCAAAGATAGAGCAAAAGACGTGACTTTTACTGACGCGATCGGTCATAAATGAACTAGCGCCTAACCTCGGTTGAGAGCAATTCTTGTCCGAGGGAGTTTAAAAGTAAGCACAACCCTAGAAGGAACACCGAAATGGATGCGCTTCATCCTGCAATCTCGTCGATTCACCATCAGGAAATTCTCCAAAAATCCGCAGAACAAGCTGAATTAATTGAGCGACTTCTCTCAATTGGTGCGGCGTTGTCAGGAAGCCATGACTTGGAAGAATTATTAAACCTAATTTTGTCCAAAAGTCGAGAAATTACCTGTAGCGATGCAGGCAGCGTTTACCTAGTGGATCGCAGCGATGAATCGCCCAAATTGGTGTTTAAAACAGCTCAAAATGACTCAATTCCGGCCGCTTCTTTTCGCGAATTTGCCATGCCGCTCGCGCCAGCTAGCTTGGCAGGCTACGTCGCCATTACCGGGGAAAGTCTGAATATCTCAGACGCCTACGATTTGCCCAAAGCCGTCCCTTATCAACTCGATCGCAACTTCGATCGCGATTTTTCCTACCGCACGCGCTCGGTGTTAGTCTTACCGATGCAAAATCAAGAAGGAGAAATAACCGGCGTTTTGCAGTTGATCAACCGCAAAATTCAACCCAATGTTGCCCTAACCGAAGAAAATACCCTATTACTGACAAAAGCCTATTCAGAATGGGAAGAAAACATCGTGCGATCGCTGGCTTCCCAAGCCGCAATTTCCATCGAACGCAACCAACTTCAAGAAAGTATTGAAAATCTCTTTGAAGGATTTGTCAAAGCCTCCATTCAAGTCATTGAAGCTCGCGATCCCACCACCTACGGTCATTCCGAACGGGTTGCAGAATTAACCGTCGGTCTAAGCTTAGAAGCAACCAGCGTCAACGCTGGCCCTTTACAATCGATTTATTTTAGCGATCGCCAAATCCAAGAAATTCGCTACGCCGCCCTCCTGCACGACTTCGGTAAAATCGGCGTCCCCGAAGCCATCCTAGGCAAGCGCAAAAAACTCTATCCCGAACAACTCGATGTCATCCGCCATCGCTTTGCCCTAGCCCAACGCACCCTCGAAATGGAATGCGCCCACAGCAAATTCCAGTATCTCCTCGAACATCCCTTCAGCGCCATCCACTCGCCCACCGAGGCGCAACAATGCTGGCATTGTCAGAAACTCAGCGAGTTAGAAAACCAATTGCAATCTCGCATTACCCAACTCAATCGCTACTGGGACTTATTACTCGACCTCAACGAACCCGAAGCCATCCAGACGCGAGAATTTCAAGCCCTCTCTGAAGCAGCGCTAGCCGAACTCGTCACCCTTTCCGAATCCACCTACCGGGATATCGACGGGCAACTCAAACCCCTCGTCACCCCAGAGGAAATGGCGCAACTCATGGTGCCGCGAGGCAACCTTACCCCCCAAGAACGGCTAGCCATTGAAGCCCACGTTACCCATAGCTACGAATTCCTCAAGCGCATTCCTTGGACAAAGCACCTAAAACAAGTCCCCAACATTGCCTACGGTCATCATGAGAAACTCGACGGTAGCGGCTACCCGCGCGGCTTAGTGCAAGATGAGATTCCCATCCAAACGCAGATTATGTCCATTGCTGATATTTATGATGCCCTAACTGCGAGCGATCGCCCTTACAAGCGGCGTCTCCCCGTTGATGTCGTTCTCAACGTCCTTCGCGCCGAAGCTAGCAAAAATAAAATTAATACCGATTTGGTGGAATTATTTGAGCAGCGCCAAGTCTATAAAGTGCTAGGTCACTCCCTTGGGGGAAGTCAATCAGCAGCTTAAATTAATCTGATACCTTCAACAATTGTGGGATTTTCCGAGGACACTCAGGGGAAGTGACACATCCTGTTATGCAGATCCCTGCTCGCAAGTGATGCTGAAGTCAAAGCTTGCCACGGTCATTTTGTCCTATCGGGTACCTGCAAATGTCCTCTCCTCGCCCCCGATCGATCGAAATTGAGATTGCAACCCAAGCGGATCGTCCCGAACTCCTCACCGGACTTGAGGCTTGGTTGCAACTGGGGTTAATTGACGATCTCCAAGTTAGGCGTTTGTGTCGCCAGCATTTGACTTGTCCGCTACCGGAAGTTGTCACCCCCTCCCAACCCATTGAGGCTGTATCGCCTCCCCCCCGTCCGCGCGCGTCCAAACCCGTCAAACCGACTGTAGCAACTGCACCCAAACCCAGCTTCTTAGCGCAGATGGTGCAGTCGCTGATGGCAGAACTCAGCGTTCGCTGGCTGTTATTTCTGGGCGTTTTTCTCGTGGTTGTCTCCTCTGGCGTTTTAGCGGCCAGCCAGTGGGAACGGTTTCCGGCGGTCGGACAGTATGGCGTGTTGTGGGGATATACGATTGTTTTTTGGTTTATTAGTTTGTGGGCAGATCGACAGGCGAATTTACGCTTAACGGCCCAAACCCTGAGACTGGCAACCCTGTTACTGATTCCCGTCAATTTCTGGGCGATGGATACCTTTGGCTTGTGGCAGTCTCCCTGGAATTGGGGCGCGATCGCGATCGCCTTTGTGAGTCTAGTCGGAATTAGCCTACAACTCTTACGCCCTAACCCCTTCGGTCATTTGGGTTTAAGCCTCTTGCATTGGGGATGGGCAATTCCTCAATGGCCCGGAGTTGCCGTCTATTTGGGGGTGGGCGGAACTGCTCTGGGCAGCTTTCTCCCCCGCCGGGAAACCCCTCTAGATGGCGACAGAAACGCTTCTGGGCGTCTGCCGATTAAAAAAGCATTTTTAGTGATTTATGCCCTGTTAATCCTCTTAGGGCGGGCGATATTCGTTGCCCAATGGGATATCCGCTATCTAGGTTTGGCGATCGCCCTTTGCGGCTTCCTGTTGGTACGGGTAGAACGTCAACCTCCCGCCGAACGTCCATTACCGCATCTCGGTATCTGGAATTGGGAAGCCGTGGGGGGCGTTTTCATCTTTCTGGGTTGGGTTGTCACGGTTGGGGATATTCCCCTGCAAGCCTTCGCCGTCAGCAGTTTAGCCGCCTGGTTCTTCGCCACTCGCCTGGTTACGGCTTGGCGGCGTCGCGACTTATTCTTCCTGTGGGTGACGGGTTTGCAAGCCTGTTTCCTCCTGTGGCGAATTCTCCCCGATCCGCTACAAAACCGGATTGTGGAACTCAGCGCCCAAATCATTGGTTCTAGCAATACTGCGGCTTTATGGGGGATTGCCCTTTTACCTTATCTTGCCCTCAGTGCGTGGGGTTGTGCCCAACTCGACCAACAGCAACAAACCCGGTTAGTTAACTTTGGGGAAGGGTTGACGCTGATTTTGGGTTCGATCCTGACGCTAGTCAGTTCCTGGGTAGCTACCCTACAGGCGATCAATTTGCTGGGTTCAACCCTGATTTTATATCGCGTCACCCAACGCTATCTGGCAACCCCAACCTCTCCCGCCCGCCAGCAACGGGGAGAAACGTTAGTTTACCTGACGCATATCGCAGGTTTGCTAACCTTGTTTTCCGGTATTAATGCAGCATTCCCTAGCCTTCCCAGTCAAACCTGGTTAATCGTTACTTTGGGGCTAATGCTAGCAGAATGGGCGTTCAGCACGTTTGGAGAAGGGGGCGTTTGGCGCGCGAGTGCGTGGCATTTAGGGTTAGGTTTGGCAGCTTTGACCTATTTGTCTGCCAGTACCTTGTGTCAGCAGGAAGCCAGTTTTACCCATTGCTTGCTGTGGGGGGTAGCGCCGATCGGTTTAACGACGGTTGCGAGTCTTAGTCGCCTGCGAACTCAATCCGCCAGCCAATATAGTACGATCGCCATTATCCTGGCGCAACTCTTAACCCTAGAAGAACCGAGACTGCGCTTAGTCAGTTTGGGGTTCGGTTTTGGGTTAATGCTGGTGAATACGCAATATCTGCAAGCATTATATGCAGGCGCGATCGCAGTTGGCTTAGGCTTAGGTTTTCTAGGGGCAGTCTTAGCTGAAGGCTGGGTGAGTTCAATTTCAGCTTGGATGGTAATTCTGAGCCTGATGCTGACCGGGTTATGGCTATTGTATGGTTATCTGGCTCAATGCTATCAAATGGCCCGACGCCTTCCCCGATCGATCTATGCTTTCGCGGTGGATGGTTGGGCGATCGCTCTTTGTTCTAGCCTGCTGACGTTGTTAATGATTCTACCCAGACAAGTAGTTCCCGAATGGGGAGAACTCAACCCCACGCTATTCGGCGTTGCAGCAATGGTGACAATGGGAATTACCGCTTATCGCAGTTGGCAATTGCCGCGATCGCCCTTATTCCTCTATGCCAGTATTTTAGTCTGCGCGGTGGCGCAAGTTCCCCTATTTTTCCCTCTTTCCCTGCGGATCGCCGGGTTCGCCATCGCTACCCTACTCGTTTCGATCCAGGCGCGTTATTTAAGAAATACCTTAGCGGCCGCAATTTCTGTAGGTTTCAGTTTAGGATTTGTCGCAACCCTCCTCTGGGCTGCCCCGTTTGTGCGTCAATGGGATTGGTTGATTGTCGGCGCGATCGCTATCCTCATTTTGGGTATTCTCCATCAATCCCTGATTCGCCATTCCACCCCCATTCCCCAAGCCTACGCCAAAGCCGCCCAAATTTGGCAGATTGCCCTATTAACTGCGCTACTGGCGATCGCCACCCTTCATTCTTGGGGCATCTATAGCAATATCTTCGCCCATCTCTTCTTGCCTAACAGCAGAACGATCGCAGCCCTTGCCCTGTTGCTGGTGGGTATGATCCTGTTATATTGGCGATCGCCCGCAGCATGGCACATCTATAGTGTCGGGTGGACTTTAGAACTGCTGACAGTCCAAATCCTAGGTTTTGTCGGACAATCCGTTTTAGCGATCGCCATTGCCAATATTATCCTCGGTTTGCTGATTCAAGCCTTAGCCAGTTGGGGGTACCATCGCCACCCCGAACACCCGACACTATAGATGTGCCATGCTGCGGGCA
>JAAHGE010000347.1 GCA_010672635.1 Desertifilum sp. SIO1I2
TCGGAAAATTGGCTCAACCCTGTTAGCGATCGCCAAAATTTGGGAATTCTTCAATCAAGCGCGAGTTCTTTTCGCCCTTGTTCGCTGATTCTCCGCAAGCAGGCTAACCCGAGAGTGTTGACTAAAAGAGGGAATTAAGAATAATTGCTCTTAAATTCCCGCACGCAAGCTGTGTTAGCCTGTCTGCAAGATGTCAAGCGTGCATCTCGTTTTCACGCTCGCGATCGCTGATTCAGTATCCAGTCAACTCTTTGTCAGGAAGTGGCATATGACCCAATCCCCCCAACGTCCACCTGCTTCACCACCTCCCGCACCCCCTCGCGTTCCCCCCGCACCCCCCCCTACGGCAGCGAGAGCAACCCATGTAGCAGCGAATACTTCTGGGGCGACTCAACAAATGGCACCGCGAACGATGCCGATGCCCCCTGCCCAAGGGACAGCCACAAGACCCCCGACATCTAGCCCAGAAACCTCCGCCAGAACGGCTCAGAAGGCGGCTCCTGCCTCTAAAGGACCGAGTGCAGGTCATCGCACCCTGGAACAGCTTGTCCGAGAAGCCAACGAAAACGGGATTTCTGACTTGCACTTAGGGGTGGGCGAAACGCCTCGCTTTCGCAAACGCGGTGACATTATTGAAACCGGCGACCCAGTTATTGACCTCAATACTTTCATGAGCTGGTTGCATGAATGTATGAGCGATGAGGAAATTCGTCGTTTTCAAGACCACCTAGACTTTGACGGAGCATTTGACTTTGGGTTTGTCCGCATTCGGATTAACTGTTTTGACTCCCTAGCCGGTCCTGCAATGGTTTTGCGGTTGATTCCGTCGCAAATTCTGACGATGGAACAACTGAATTTGCCCCAAGTTTTTAGAGATATTTGTCACTACCACAAGGGACTCATTTTGGTGACAGGTCCTACCGGCTCCGGTAAGTCCACGACAATGGCGGCGATGATTGACTATATCAATAAGAATATGGCCTACAACATCATCACCATTGAAGACCCGGTGGAATTCGTTCACCAAAGTAAAAAAGCACTGATTAAGCACCGCGAAGTCGGACGCCACACCCTAGAGTTTAAAAATGCCCTGAAAGCGGCTTTGCGGGAAGACCCGGATTTGATGCTGGTTGGGGAAATTCGCGACCAAGAAACCATGAATATTGCCCTGAAAGCCGCTTCTACGGGTCACTTGGTCATGGGAACCCTGCACACTAACAGTGCGGTCAAAACCATTGAACGGATTATGGGGATGTTCCCGCCCGCCGAACAACCGGCCCTGCGCGTCTCGCTATCGGAATCTTTGGTATCCATCATTGCTCAGGGTCTGTGTAAGACAACGGATGGCAAGCGGGCCGCCTTCCACGACATTCTCGTAGCAACCGATGCGGTGAAGGAGTATATCATTAAGGGCGAACTTGATGAAATTACTCAAATCATGCTCCGTTCTGAATTTGACGGCATGACCACTATGAATAAATCGCTGTACAAACTGTATCAAGAAGGTCGGATTACTGAAGAAACGGCGTTAGAAAAATCGCCAACGCCGAATGAAATGGCTCAGTTCCTTCGGGGTCGCGTGTAAAAACTTTCAAACTACGCCCAAGTCAAACCCTTGTCTGTATGATTGGGAGTTGAGGAGCGATCGCTTTCCCCGATTCCCAATTCTTTTTTTGCCAACTTCTCGTATTAAATCTGGAGTTCGACTCAGTTCGAGGACAAGGCACAAGACCAGAAATGATTAAAATCCTCGTTTTTCTGACCGTTCTCAACATTTAACTCCCAATTGCTTAAATGTATGTCTGCCAAATCGCATCTGATCCACCCCTCCCTAGAGGAGAAAACCAGTCTAAACCTGTTTAAAGGGATTGCTTTATTCACACCTGGGGGAGATTTAGTTTACTGCATTGACCCAACCAAACGCAGTCAATGGCACTTACATTTATGTGCAACCTTGCAGGAGTTATTAGATTTACCCGAACCGCCTCATTTTTTAGTCCCTTGTTATACAGCAACGATCGATCGTTGGTTCGATCCTTATACGCAACAGGTGAAAGTTTCCGCCGAAGCTTACGCCCCAGTTTTACGCTATCAACCCTTGCTGAATGCCATCTTTGAAACCGACGATTTGGTGTGGCAACCGATTAGCCGAACATTGGGTTCGTGCGATCCGTTAGTATTAGAGACTTATCGCTCTCGTTTCCCTCAACTTTGGGAAGAACACGATCTCGTCATTGGCTTAGACTCTCCGGGATCGCGTCAATTCCTGCGCCCTGCTGCTACCCAACCGGAGGTAGAACCTTTAATTCTGTCCGAACCGGAAGCCCAAGGCTATGTGTTACGACTCTTTGTTTCCGGTTATAGCGCCGCCACCGAACGAATTTTACAAGAACTCTATCAGCTTTTAGAGCGATCGCTCGCCTATCCTTACACGCTTAAAGTCATTGATATTTACAAGCATCCCGAACAAGCCGAAGCCGATCAAGTCTCTGCCACCCCCACATTAGTCAGAGTCTGGCCGCGCCCAGTCCGGAAAATTGTCGGTAACTTAGAAGATGCTACCAAAATCTTGCAAATCCTTGGCGCAACCCAGTATTAAACCCCTAAAGTGAGTTGCCATCCTCGCAAACTTCCCGTATCGCCTGCCGCAAAATCAATCAGCAGCAATTGCCAATTGCCCCGTATAGGAAGATTCAGCAATTGACGCAGGGCGGGTACCGTGGGAAAGGAATAGGTAGTTTGCAAGCGCGTGTTGCGACCGAGGGTGCGACTCTGTAATAAAATGCGACGATTGGTGGGAGACAGCAGGTAAATCTCCAAATCGCCTAAAAAAGAATGCTCAACATCTACCGAAACCTGGAGGTCTCGAAGCTGTCCAGTATCGGAAACCGCGATCGCGCTTGTCACCCCTTGGGGATTATTATCCACTAAATTAATCCGCGCATTATTTTGCAGCGTCAGCCGTCGCGCCACGCTTGGCATCCCCATAAACATCTGTCGCGCCGCCGAAACCGCCCGAAACGCATTCACCTTGCCGTAGCCAAACCACTCAGAATAGCCCGCCTCATTGTAAGTCCCCTTGCTAAAACCAAACTGCGGATCGGCACTCGTATCGACAATCTTATCGGCCGTTTGCTGCAAAATCTGCTTCACCTGAGCCGCCGTCAAATCGGGATTCGCCGACAGCACCAACGCCGCCACCCCCGCCACAATTGGGCACGCGCTAGAAGTCCCACCAAACTCCGAAGTATAGTCTCCCGAACTATACCCCGCTGCCCCGGCGCGATCCGTCGTCAGCATCCCCAGCCCCGGTAACGTCCCCGTCACCGCCGGGGGCGTTGGGATATAACCCGTTTGTTGCAACCACATCCCCGGAGGGGCATTATTACTCGGCGCGCACACCGAAATCCCATTCCCCCAATTACTATAGGCTGCCTTTTGTCCTAAGCTCGTACTAGCAGAAACCGCAATCGCATCTGGATGTACGGCAAATCCCACCAACCACCGGGTTGAGCCGCGCAAAACATTATTAGGCCACCCTTGCTCGTTAATCGTGCCATTCACAGGGCGATTGGCATTACCCGCCGCAAACACAATGACGCAGCCCTTACCCTGGCGTCCTTGGGTGGCTGCCCGGTTCAACGCCGCGCTTTGGCGCAACGATAGGGGAAAATTCACCGCCGCCGGGCCCCAACTGCACGAAATCACCGCCGCCCCCCGACTGCTTGCCCAGCTAAAGATTTGTTCGATGGATTCATCATCGAGAAACCCGGTTGTCCGAATCGGCATCAGGGCGCAACCGGGTGCGACTCCAACCATTCCTTGACCGTTTTCTTCAGCAACGCATAACCCCGCACAGGCGGTTCCATGATTTTCTTCCGAGCTGATGGGAAGGGGGAGAAAGTCTTGGTCTTTAAAGTCTCGCGGAGCCACAATTTTACCAATGCCCTGAAGGTCGGGATGGTTGAGATCGATGGCGTCATCGGTGACGGCGACAACTACCGAACGGACGCCGCGCGTAATATCCCAGGCTCTTTCTACATCAATATGGGAGTTGAGCGCTAGTTGGCTGCCGCCAGCGTGCTGCAAATACCATTGTTGCGGGTAGAGGGGGTCGCGGGGTCGATAAAAAGATTGCGTGGCAATGATGATATTGGGTTCGGCTACCAGGACTTGCGGCAAACTCATCAACCGATTGGCAATTTTAACGGGGTTTTCGGTTGCAGTGCGGGTGACTTGAAAGACGAAGGCATTTGGCAAGCCTTCAATGGGTTTTACCAGTTGCAACCCGGCGGCGTTGGCAAGTTCTGTCCAAACGGTGAGTTCAACATCGGAGGCAAATTGAATGGTGAGTTGGTCGGTGAGATAAACCAAGGCACCAGGGTCATCTTGCAGGTGATAGACGTGGCTGGCAAAGGCGACTGCATCTGCCTGTCGCGCGGCTTGCATGGAGTCTTCAAGTTGTTCGGGCGCAACGATGAATTCTTGCAAGGAACCAGCGCGAGTTGCCGAGGGAATGTGGGGGAGGTTTTGCTGGCGAATGGCAGGAATTTGGCTCGTCCAACTGGGGGCGGCATTGGGTTGGGGAACCACGGTAAAGCGATCGCGCACTTTCTCTAAAATCAGTTCATCTCCCCCTCGCTGCAAGACCAACCCAATATTCTCTTCCGGAACGCTCGCACCCTCCGGATTGCGGGTGGGATACTCAGGAGAATTTGCGCTATCGCCATTCATGATCGTGCAAGCTCGGTAATTTTAATCAGGAGGGAACCCAAAAACAGAGATCGAGCGTCCCAAACCTGTTGAAACGCAGGCAAAGTCAATTTGCAATGTTACTATACCTTAAAGTCGCGTCCTGTCCTTGGACGATTTGAGGCAAAATGCCGGAACCTAGCTAGCGCCCAGGCTTCTTTAAAGTCAAGGTTTTTCGCCAGTGCATTCAAGTATGGGATCGGGCTGATAGACTAAGCTTGAATGTGATTTGTTCACTTTAGCCATTAGACAGCAATTGAGTTCATGGTACCCTCTGCAACTGCTCGCCTCCTCCGGCCCCTACACTTAGTTTCCCTAAGCTGCCTAGCGGCTATTAGTTTAACGTTACCAATGGTTGCCCAGGCAAAACTCCCTGAATCCTCAGCAGGAGCTAAGCAAGTTCAACCGATCGATCCAGAAGACCCTAACAACCTACGACCGTTAAACTTAGATACGAGTTTGCTGAGTCTGCAAGGCGGTCAGCGCCTCATGCGAGAAGCAGACAATGCTGTTAATCAGCAAGATTACGCTCTAGCGATCCGTAAATTGCAAGAGTCTCGCCAAGTTTTTAACCAACTGTCTAACTTTCATCAAGAATTGGCATCGAGCTTTTCAGGGATTGATAATCGCCTTGCGGAAAATCTGCGCTCTCAAGCGGTGGAAACTGCACAGATGCGAGATGAGGCAACCTATCAGCTTGCTTTAGCGCATCGGGCGCAAGGTCAGTCAGAGCTATCGGTACCGCTTTTAGTGCAAATTATCCGCAGCCAGAACCCCACGCGGGAGTTAGGAACCAGGGCGTATCAACAGTTATTTGAGTTAGGCTTTGTTAAGTTGCCCTATCCCATGCCGAGCGATGCAGATAACGTTCAACCCCCGGCGGATAGCCAGAGTAACTTATTGAGTTTGTCTGGAGGA
>JAAHGE010000348.1 GCA_010672635.1 Desertifilum sp. SIO1I2
TCGCCATTTTTCGCTCAATTTCAGCGAGACGACCCCAAATTCGTAAGCCGATTTATAATCGCCAAAGATGGAGATGCACCAGAATCTGCACCTTGCTATGGAACCTACGGTATTCTCCTCACCTCCATCTTTGGCGATTATAAATCGGCTTACGAATTTGGGGTCGTCTCGCTGAAATTGAGCGAAAAATGGCGCAGGCTAGATCTAAAATGTAAAGTCTGTAGTACCCTAGCCAATGCTCTAAACTTCTGGTTCAAACCTCTCAAAGAATCCAACTATCTGAACAATGAAGGCTACCAAGCGGGGTTAGATTCTGGCGATCTTCAATTCGCTGGATACATTCTTAATTACAAAGCCACGAATTTCTTCTTTCAAGGAAGAAACCTATCTCAAATTCTCTCAGAGTTACCGGGGTATCTGCAATTCACCCAGAAGTCAAAAAATCAAATGGCAACAGATACCATTCAAGGATTAGAGTTGATTTTACTCAATCTTCGCAAACTAACCGAGCATAAACTCACCTTCTCCACAGAAACGCTAGATGATGCAGTCTTTCAGAGCAACTGCGAACAAAATCAAAACTTTTATTCCCTCTGTATCTACCAGATTCTCAAACTGCAAACTCTCTATCTTTATGGCGAATTCCAAGAAGCGCTAAAGTTGGTTAAAAGCATTGAAAAGAACCTGCAATTCGTTACGGGAATTTTTGTATCCACTGAATTTAATTTTTATAACTCTCTGCTACTAGCAGCCCTCTATCCAACAGCTACCGCTGAGGAACAACAGCGCTATCTCGAAAGAATTGAAAGCAATCAAAAATCGCTAAAAATTTGGGCTGAAAACAGTGCCGAGAATTTTCTGCATAAGTTGCTTTTTGTAGAAGCAGAAGTAGCGCGTGCTTTAGGTCAATTTGAAACCGCTCTTGACCTTTATGAGCAGGCAATTACTACCGCTAGAGAAAATGATTTTATCCAACATGAAGCTCTGATTAATGAAAGAGTAGCTTTATTTTGGGTAGAGCGAAACAAACCCAAATATTTTAAAGTTCACATTCGCGATGCTTATTTTGGCTATCAACGTTGGGGAGCAACTCGCAAAACAGAGGAATTAGAAGCGCAATATCCCCAGTTTTGTAGTCCGTCGCGTTCTCCCATTCGCTTACCGGGTCGAGATATCGTCTCGGTGATTCATACTTCTACCGGAAGTCGCTCTGAGGTGCTAGATTTAGCAACCGTCATGAAAGCCTCTCAAGCGATATCTAGCGAAATTGTTCTCGATAAATTGCTCTCATCTTTGATGAGAATTCTGATTGAAAATGCAGGAGCGCAAAAGGGATTTTTATTACTTCCTAAAGAAGAAGGATTGCAGATTGCAGCTCAAGCTTCTGTTACTCAAGAACAGGTCGTCATTCGAGATTCTGCCTTACAGGAAGCGGGTGAAGATTTGCCTGTTGCACTTATTCATTATGTTGAGAGAACCCATACAGATATTGTATTGGGTCATGCGGCTAATGATGGACGTTTTAGTAGCGATTCCTATGTGGCAAGTCAACAGCTTAAGTCTGTTTTGTGTACGCCCATTGTCAATCACGGTCAACTAATCGGGATACTTTATTTAGAAAATAATTTAATTGTAGGGGCTTTTACACCAGAGCGATTAGAAGTTTTGCGCCTGCTTTCTTCGCAGACCGCAATTTCTCTGGAAAATGCTCTGTTATACGCTTCAATGGAACAGAAAGTGCAGCAGAGGACGCAGGAGTTAAATGACAAAAATGAGCGCTTATCCAAAGCGTTACAAGAGTTAAGAAAGACGCAAGCTCAACTGATTCAAACTGAAAAAATGTCTGGATTAGGACAAATGGTTGCTGGCATTGCTCACGAAATTAATAACCCCATTAGTTTTATCTATGGCAACATTGAACATGCGAATAATTATGTGCAAGATATCTTCAATTTGCTGCGCGCTTATCAGCAAGAATTTCCCCAAGCTTCCGCTCGAATTCAAAGCATTATCGATCGGATTGATTTAGATTTTCTGATTGAAGACTTGCAACGTCTTTTGGAATCTATGCAAGTCGGAGCAGAACGCATTCGTAATATTATTTTATCTTTGCGAAACTTTTCTCGTTTGGATGAAGCTTCTATGAAGCCTGTTGATATCCATTCGGGAATTGATAGCACGGTGATGCTGTTGCAGCCTCGTCTGAGAGCAGAAGGCGATCGCACTGAGATTGAAGTGCGTCGAGAGTACAGCGAATTGCCAAAAATTACCTGTTACGCCTCTCAACTCAATCAAGTATTTATGAACATTCTCACCAATGCTATCGATGCCATTGATGAGGGAAGAAGGCAAAATTCCGAACAGCAATTTAAACCCGTCATTACCATTCGTACAGAAGCTAATGATGAGCGAAATATTATTATCCGAATTACAGATAATGGCCCAGGAATGCCAGAAGAAATTCAAACCAGAATTTTCGATCCTTTCTATACCACTAAACCGGTTGGATCGGGTACTGGACTAGGATTATCGATTAGTTATTCAATTGTTGTAGATTCTCATGGCGGTCAATTAAATTGCGTTTCTTGGCCCGGACAAGGTTCAGAATTTATCATTCAAATTCCCAAACAACCTCAACTTTTAAATAGCGTCCAACCCAAAGCTATTAACTAATCATTGCTGAATTTAATCAATTCTTCAAACTTTAATTGAACCGCTCTTTACCTCAAAGTTTGTGTTACACTGATTGTCTCTATCAGGAGACGCTACATTTAGTGTTTTTTCTTGATTTTTCAAGAAATTAACGCTATATGTATTGAATTTTCCTGGATTCCCAACACACAGATCACAGACAAACTTTCACTATGGTTCGAGAACTCGAAAAAGCCATTCCTATCGGTGAATTTCCTGAAGCCGCACCTGTTGCTAATCCCGTGTTTTACCGCACGTACAGCCGCCGCATTGGAGACAAGCGCGAAACCTGGCAAGAAGTGTGCGATCGCACCGTCTCCGGTTTAACCAAACTCGGTCAACTCACCCCCCCAGAATCCGCCCTCCTCTACCGGATGCAAAGCCAGCTTAAAGCCCTCTCCTCTGGGCGCTGGCTCTGGGTTGGCGGCACCGAATGGGTAGAACAGCAACAAAACTTCTCTGGGGCCTACAACTGCTCCTCTACCAATATTACTGACTGGCGAGCCTTTGGCTTACTGATGGATTTAGCAATGATGGGATGCGGCACAGGTGCAGTTCTCGAACCGCGTTATATCAACCAACTTCCCCCGATCCGCAACCGCTTAAACCTCAGCGTACAAGATACTGTTGGCGTTACGCCAATCCAGCAACGCCGAGAGGAAACCGAAGTTAAGATGACAGGCAATACTGTAGTCATTCATGTGGGTGACTCTCGCAAAGGTTGGGTAAGTTCCTATCAAACCTTACTAGAACTCTCCGCCGACGAGCGCTTTAACGGCGAAGTTAACGTTAAAGTCGATCTCAGCGATATCCGACCCGCAGGCGAACCCTTAAAAGGCTTTGGTGGCGTTGCTAACCCCGTTAAATTACCCGAACTTTATCAACGATGTACTGCACTTTTAAATAAAGCCGTTGGCCGTCAATTAACCTCTGTCGAATGTTGTTTATTAATTGACGAAGCAGCAGTAACCATCGTAGCCGGAAATATTAGAAGATCGGCCGGGATGCGTCAATTTAACTCCCACGATCGATTAGGGGCAACTGCAAAAGATAATTTATGGCAGCAGGATGAGAACGGCAACTGGCGAATTGACCCAGAACGCGATTCTCTGCGAATGGCAAATCATACCCGTGTTTTTCATCAAAAACCAACCCTAGAGGAGTCGATTAATGCTGTAAGAAAACAGTATTATTCGGGAGAAGGGGCGATTCAATGGGCCGGGGAAGCCGTTGCTCGTTCTAATGTTGATTTATTCACAACGCCTCAACACAAAAAAGAGTTTCTGCAAGCCTATGCTAAAGGGGAGGCAAAACAGTGGATTCAACAGCATTATCCAGATATTGATGAACAAGAATTAGACCATCGTTTAAGTCGCTTAGGCTTAAACCCGTGTGGTAAGTAATTTTGCCTCACGTTAAAAACCTGGCAAAGTCGGTGAAAGCTGCGATCGCTAATACCGAGGTAAACAGAGGAAATAAAGAGCCTTTGTCACCGTAGAGAGTAGGAGTTGAACCTCAAAATTTGAGACTATAAGACTCCCAAGAGTGCCGGGATAAAAGCGAGGAATAGCTTTTATAAGATGTACTCCGAGCTATAGGGAAACAAGAACCTATAGAACTAGAGGATAAAGAGCCTCTAGGGTAACAACGCTGGAAATTCTAGGTGCAAATTTTCACTGCAATTTGGCCGAGATTCACCTCAACCAAATCGATCCGAAAAACTTGCAAGAACAGGAAGATGCATTTACAGCCGGGGCGCTTTCGGTTGCAATTTTACTCAATCATCAATTTAACGAACCGCGCTATCAATATAGCCGTTCCATCGATCCGATTGTGGGCGTTTCCTTTACCGGGTTGTTTGACTTCTTTGTGAAGGCGTTTGGGGTGGAATGGTTGCGTTGGTGGGAAGAAGGCCGCCCGGAAACCGAACAAGGTTTAGCCTTTAAACAGCAGGAAGCAGAATATTTGAACCGTTGGCGGGAGATTGTGCATCGGGTGGTGTGGGATTATTGCGATCGCCATCAGCTAAAACGCCCTAATCGTTGTACCACAGTACAGCCATCCGGAACGAAGTCGCTGTTAACCGGCGCTTCCCCAGGATGGCATCCCCCCAAAGCCCAACGCTTTATCCGTCGCGTCACCTTCCGCAAAAACGATCCCGTTGCCCTCGCTTGTATCGATTACGGTTACAACGTGGTTCCCTCGCAATCGGATAAGGACGAAAATGGCAACCTGCTAAACGATCCCTTCGATCCGAGATGTTCGGAATGGTTAGTCGAAATTCCCGTATCCGTGCTTTGGGCAGACTTACCGGGGGCAGATGAAATTGAGATCGGCAAGTTCTCAGCCTTAGCCCAAATGGACTTTTATATGCAAGTCCAAAAACACTATACGCGCCACAACACCAGCGCCACCATTGAGTTACGGGAAAACGAGGTAGAAAGTTTAGGTCAGCGCATTTATCAGGCAATTGAAACAGATGAAGGTTACATTTCTGCGGCCCTTCTTGCCCGGTTCGATGACTTGCAAACCTTCCCCCGGCTACCGTTTGAACCGATTAGCAAACAGCAATACGAACGACTTCTAGAAGAGGTTCAGCAGCGGCGAACGACTATGAATTTCCATACAGCGTTAAGTCGTTACGACTTAGGGGAAATGGTGGAAGCAGGGCCTGCTGGATGCGATTCTGATAAGTGTATGTTGCCCGAACAACAGCCGAATTAATCGATTGTGTTAAATTGCTGACTGACTGACACTTACTGCTGAAAGTCTTATGTTGTCGTAGGCTGGGTTAGCATTAGCGTAACCCAACAGCAGCCAGAGTTAGGTTTCGTACCTCAACCCAACCTACGCGACTATCTTGATTGCCAGTCAACCCGGTTGAATTGACATCCTCTCCGATTGGGGGAGGATTTTTTGTAGAGAGGTGAATGCTATGTCTGTAAGCGATCGCACTTTACGGCAAATTCTGC
>JAAHGE010000349.1 GCA_010672635.1 Desertifilum sp. SIO1I2
GGTATCCCCTTGGCGGGATGAGTGGGGACTCAATTGGTTAATTGTTAAACTGCTCTAGCAAATACCGTCCTGTTGCTTGGATCAGTGGTTCTTGGCTGTTTAAGAGGCTGAGACGTTCGGGAATTCCGTCTTCAAAGCGGAAAGGTTTTTCGAGACTAGAACTAGCAACAATACTGCCATCTCGTTCAATAATAAAAATTTTGCTACCCGGACTCACCTCCAGAGTCTGCAAGAATTCGCTAATTTGCGACAAGATCAGATCGACCCCCAAAACCCCAACCAGTTCGTTATTTTCGTCATAAACGGGGTAACTTGCCGAAATTGAAAAAATCTCAGGGAGATCGACCCACTGATAAATCTGGCTCCAGAGCGGCTTCCGTGCCTCTACAGCATCGGCGTACCACGGATCTTGAAAAAAATCGAGTTCATCGGATAACAAATAGCGATCGCGCTCTCCATCGGGAGTCAGCGTATAGCGATCGTAGATTCCCGCTCGATCGAGTTCAACCTCTTCGCGATACAGGCTACCATCATCATTGCGACCGACACCGACAAATTCACCCCTCGCGCTGCCGAAGTTAATATAACTGAGATTCGGATAAATTCGCATCTGCTGGTAAAAATAGCGCGCCGTGAGTTCGCGATCGCGCAAATCAAGCGTTCCTAAGCGATAACCCGCCAAATTCATCTGGTTAATCTGATGCGGCGTTCCCAGATAAGTATCGAGATGTTGGTTAACGCGATCGCTAACCTCTTGGCGCAGTGCATCCGCTAGATCGTTCACCGCCTTTTGGCCGCTTTTTAAGGATAGCCATCCGACCAAACCCACCGCCGTCACAATCTGCAACACAAAGGGAAGGACTAAGATCAGCCTCAAATAAACTTTTTGAGAAGGTTTTGCGCGCGCAGGCTTAGACACAATCATGGTTGAGTTGTTGAAGTCCGATCCTCATCCTGAATCATTTATACGGTCTCTTTCTTTCCGTTCCCGCTAGAATCTATTGTCTGCTGAATTCTCGCTACAAGACTACTCTTTAGCAAAAGAGTGCAAAGTTCCGAGTTCCGAGTGGGTTTCTAAGTGCTGAGTGTAAAGTGCTGAGTGCTGAGTGGGAAGACAGTGCAAAGTTCCGAGTTCCGAGTTCCGAGTGGGTTACTGAGTGCTGAGTGGGAAGACAGTGCAAAGTTCCGAGTTCCGAGTTCCGAGAAGTGTGGTAGTCAGTCAGTATTTACCCATTCTTCCCCCAACTCCCAACTCCCTTCTTCCCCCCATCTCCCCATCCCCCCACCCTCTTCTTCCCCATCCTCTTGTTCAGCACTTCTCTACCCTGGGAGTGACGAGGAGAGGAAAAGCGGTTTTATATCCTGGTTGCATTCCCTCAAAGCGGTTGGTCTTATGGAAAATATCGTTAACCTACACGAATCCAAGCAACCTGATGACTATAGTGCTAGCGAAACGGAGCGTTGGGCCTCTTTAATTGGTGGAGGAGCTTTAGTCTTAATGGGTTTGCAACAACGCTCCTTAAGAGGGGTGTTAATGACCCTAGCAGGTGGCGGATTAGTCTATCAAGGTTTGACGAATCACAGTACCGTTAAACAAGCTCAAGATACGATTAAAGATCAACAGGTTATCCGCATTGAAAAGACAGTAACGATTAATAAATCGGCGGAAGAACTCTATCAATTTTGGCGAAACTTTGCCAATTTTCCGCGCTTTATGCAACACGTTAAGTCAATTACAGTTTATGATGATTTTCGCTCTCACTGGGTCGCGGATGCCCCTTTGGGAACAACCGTAGAATGGGATGCGGCTGTAATTAGCGATCTGCCCAATCAGTTGATTTCCTGGGCTTCTACAGAAGAGGCTGATATTGAAAATTCAGGGTTTGTGCGTTTTAAGCCTGCACCTGCTGACCGGGGAACTGAGGTCAAAGTGGTAATGGAATATCACTTACCGGGGGGCAAAATCTCAGAAGCGATCGCCAAACTTTTAGGCGAGTCTCCCGAACAAAAAATTGGCGATGCCTTAAACCGCTTTAAGCAACTGATGGAAACCGGGGAAATTGCCACCACTGAAGGTCAACCTAAAGGCGGTTGATGGCTAACCGGAAAGAATTTGTGAATTTCATCAATTTATGGAGAATCTAACATGAAGGCAGTGTGCTGGCATGGCGCGAATGACGTGCGCGTTGACACCGTTCCCGATCCTCAAATTTTGAATCCTCGCGATGCCATTATTAAAATTACGCTAACCGCTATTTGTGGCTCAGATTTACACTTATATGATGGTTATATTCCCACAATGGAATCGGGGGATATTCTCGGTCATGAATTTATGGGGGAAGTGGTTGAACTCGGTAGCGAAGTGAGGAACCTAAAAGTTGGCGATCGCGTGGTCGTTCCTTTTACAATCTCCTGCGGAAACTGCTTCTTCTGTCAGCGCGATCTGTGGTCGCTGTGCGATAATACCAACCCGAATGCGTGGATGGCTGAGAAATTTTACGGTCACTCTCCCTCTGGGTTATTTGGCTACTCTCACCTCCTCGGCGGCTATGCGGGGGGACAAGCACAATACGTCCGCGTTCCCTTCGCCGATGTGGGGCCGTTGAAAATTCCCGATGGTTTAACCGACGAACAAGTTCTGTTTTTAACCGATATTTTCCCAACGGGTTACATGGCGGCGGAGAACTGCAAAATTCAACCCGGCGATACGGTTGCAGTTTGGGGATGCGGCCCAGTTGGACAATTTACCATTCGCAGTGCTTTTCTGTTAGGTGCAGAACGGGTAATTGCGATCGATCGCTTTCCCGAACGGTTAGCCTTAGCCAAAGCTGCAAACGCTGAGGTTTTGAATTACGAGGAAGTCGATGTTGGCGACGCCTTGAAGGAAATGACTGGGGGACGCGGCCCGGATGCTTGCGTTGATGCGGTGGGGATGGAAGCCCACGGTACCGATTTTATGGCGTTTTACGATAAGGTCAAGCAAGCGGTGCGGATGGAAACGGGACGACCCACTGCACTGCGCGAAGCCATTGTGGCTTGTCGTAAAGGGGGAATCGTATCGGTTCCGGGGGTTTATGGCGGCTTTGTGGATAAAGTTCCCCTCGGATCGATTGTCAATAAAGCCTTAACGCTGACTTCCGGACAAACTCACGTTCATCGTTATTTGCGTCCGTTATTGCAACATATCCAAAATGGCGATATTGACCCGACCTTTATCATTACCCATCGCTTACCCTTAAGCGACGCTCCCAAAGGTTACGAAATTTTCAAACACAAAAAGGATAACTGCATCAAAGTGGTGTTAGAACCCTAAACGTTCTCCGGTGAGATTGGTAGCAAGATTGTAAACTCACTTCCTTGGCCAGGTTGAGAATTAACCTCAATCTGGCCGAGGTGTTTTTCTATCACGATCTGACGCGCGATCGCCAATCCTAACCCCGTCCCTCGTCCCACGGTTTTAGTGGTAAACAAGTGGTCAAAGATGCTCTGTTTCACGGCTTCAGTCATGCCAATTCCGTTATCGGCAATTCGGATAGAAACTCGACCATTCGGTAGAACTTGCGTCTGAATGGTAATGCAATTAGCATTGGCTTGAATCTCTTCAAAACTGCGCCCTTGGTTGGATTCTTCCAATGCATCAATGGCATTAGCTAGAATATTCATAAACACTTGATTCAGTTGTCCGGGATAGCAGTGAACTAGAGGCAAATTGCCATATTGTTTAATGACTTGAATTTCTGGATGCTTGTCATTAGCCTTTAAACGATGCTTCAAAATCAAAAGCGTGCTGTCAATCCCTTCGTGGAGATTGAAAGGGACTTGATAATTGCGATCGGCACGAGAAAAAGTTCGCAGACTATTGCTAATTTCAGAAATTCGATGAATTCCCAAATTCATTGATTCAATTAATTTGGGTAAGTCTTGACGCACATACTCCAAATCAATGTCTTCAATTTCGGCTTGAATGCTTTCGCGAGGTTGGGGATATTCTTGTTGATACAAATCGATGAGTCCTAACAAATCGCTGACATAATCTAAAGCAGGCTGGATATTCCCATTAATAAAACCAACTGGATTATTAATTTCATGGGCAACTCCAGCAACTAAATTTCCTAAAGCTGACATCTTTTCGCTTTGGATGATTTGCAATTGTGCGTGTTGTAAATGTTGCAAAGCTTGTTGAGCTTGTTGATATAGCTTGGCATTTTCTAAAGAGATTGCCACTTGGGAAGCAAGAAAGTTAATAACCTGTAGGCGTTCTGGGCTAAAAGCTCCAACCGCAAGCTGATTTTCTAAATAAAGAACGCCCACTAAATGACCTTGATTCAAAAGTGGCAGACAGAGAATACTTTGGGGTTGATACTTCAGCATATAATCCCCAATCAATCCAGAAACTTTCGCTTCTAGACGATTGATTAAAACCCGTTCTTGGGTGTTTTTAACATACTGAATAATGCGCTGAGGAACCTCTGCACACTCTTCTAGCCGTTGCGACTTCAGACTGGTTTTGATCGGTGCTTGAGGATTCTCCACATCCTGCAAAGAGGCGATCGCGCAAACTTTCCAGCCCTCTTCCTCCGGCAGAATTAACCCCGTTTTGCTCGCGCCGGAGTTTTCTAGCAAAATCCGAGTGAGATTGGCAATTAATTCATCGAGTTCAATATTACTTGAAATCGCTTGACCCGCTCTCAAGATGGCAGCAAAATCCAGGGCTGTTGAAATATCGGTGTTGCTGCTTGAAGAGGTGCGAGTCGATAAGGTGAGATCGCCGCCCCTCATCGCAATCGTTTCTAGGGGGTGCAAATGCAATTCTCGCTGTTGCAAGATCGGTTTAAGCAGGTGCGGATACTGGGTTTCTAGGCGAGCGATGATGGCTTTTGCCCCCCAACGAGCGTAAGCATAATAGGCTTCTTGCATATAAGCTGCGGCCACAGTTTGTTTGCCCCAATCTAGGTAAAACTTGGCGGCTAATTCGTTGGCGATCGCCTCTTCATGAAGATAGTGATTGTCTTTGGCTCCTTGAATCGCCCGATCGTACAAGTCTAGCGCCATTGTCCTTTGTTGAAGCACCCGACATTTCTCAGCCTCAACCAAATCATACTTATGCTGATGATTCATGGGGGCATAATCCGCCCAGTTTTTTAACTTGGCTTGATTTTCCTGTATTCTTGGCCAGCAACTTGCAAAATCAGCCGCTTCTGGAACCAGAGTCGCTAGGAGAATCAGCGAATCGTAAAAGTAAAACACTGGCTCGCCAATGGTTCCGGCGCAACTCATCAAATACGCTTGAGCGCGATCGCTATCTTTTTGAGCCTGAGCCAAATCGCCTAACCAAAAATTTAAAACACATCGATGCAGATAAAACGCACATAATCGGAAGCTATCGCGAGAGATCGCCACCTGAGCCGTCAATTCTTCTTCGTAAGCAACCCGCCGGAAGGGAACCTCATCCTCTGAGTAACCGAGCAAGACACGAGCCATTTCCCAGTAGAGTAAATAATGCTTGCCCGTGGTGACGATCTTCAGTTCTGTTAGATGTTGATGATAGGCGCGAATCTGAGCCTCAAACTCATTGAGGGGTTGACCCGACCAAAAGGCATTTAAGGCAAACATCTGAACGCTGTAGGCCACAAAGGGCAAATCTCCGGCTTCA
>JAAHGE010000035.1 GCA_010672635.1 Desertifilum sp. SIO1I2
TGGGAACATTGACTTCGTAGGCGAGCCATTCTCCAGGTGCAGTCCAGGCAACGTTATAGCCGCCTCTAACATCGCTTGTCACTTGAATATCGACGCCATCGGTGCGATATTGCCCGCCCTGGTTATTGGGGGTGGTGTCGTAGTAGTTAATATAATCTTCGGCTTCGATGCGTATGGGTAAGGTTTCGCTATGGGTGCTAGCTAGGGTAGGAGAAGAAATGAGGGCATCGTACCAAGCTTGAGCAATTTTGTTATAGCCAAATTCTGTAGGGTGAATGTTATCGGTGGCGGTCAGGTCTTGGTCGCTGACGGCGCTAAAAATATCAATAAATTGAACTTGTGAGTTTTTAGAATTAACAATACCGGGAATGGTGGAGTTAAAGTCAAGGACTTGTTGATATTCGCTGGCGTTGCGGGTGATGGGGATAATTGAACCCACAAGAATTTGAACGTTGGATGACCAGTCGAGAATTTGGTCAATGAGGGTGTTGAGACGATTGGGAGCTGTATTGACTTGGTATTGTTGCAGAATGTCGTTGGTGCCAATCATTAACAACACGATGTCGGGTTGTTGTTGGTTCAGCCAGTTGGTGACGTTATCGCTAATTTGATCGATGCGCCATCCGCCTCGACCTTCGTGTTCTAGGTCGCTGAGGGTGGGGGTTGTCCCTGTGACCTGCGATCCTACGAAGTCAACTTCAAAGCCACTCAGGCTTAATAAATTCCATAGACGGTTGCGATAGCCTGCGGGGGCCTGGTTATGTCCCCGCGTATTGGAATCTCCCAGCGGCATGATTTTGACGGCCATGTTACTCGCTCCAGTGCATCTGATTTCAATCCAAAAAAATGGCTGCTTATCGCTTTCGTTACCTTGTCTTGGCGAGCAAGCGTTAAGGAATTGTTGGCGGCAAGCAGTTCATTCAGTTTGCGTAATTCTCTCAATCTAAGTTAATCTTTGACTCCGTGAGTTTACTAGGGACAATTGAGTATCTTTACGAACTCTTTATAACAAAAAGTAAATTGAGCGGAGAAGTTAAAGTTTCCGTAAATTGAATCTCTGTAAAAACCTATTTTTCTACAATTGAGGAAAATTAGAGCAAGGAAGAGGGCGGGATTTTATCTCCGTATAAACCGCAAGATATTAGATAACTCTAGTAGCTGTGTTGCGTTGAAGGGGAGTTGTCAACCCAGCGGAATTATTGTGGCGGCAGCTAAGGGCTGGTTTAGCGTTGTGGCGATTTCCGAAGCGATCGCTAACTGGGATTCATCCCCAGATCCTGGTGTTGGTTAGGTTAGGGGAGGAACAGAGAAATCCATAAATAAACGTACGTCATAAGATGCGATCGCTAAGGCATTCACCAATCTGCGATCTAAGGTCAACACAGGGGCACTGACTCGCTGAGAAAGGGCGACATAAGAGGCATCGTAGGCAGAAATTCCACAAGCGATCTGCTTGCAGCAGCGCTTCGCTATCGCAATATTAACCGCTTCTTCCATCAACTCAGCCATAGAAACAACTTGCACCGGGAAAGTTTTGAGGGTGGCTAAGTCTGCCGGAACATCCGCAGCAGCATAAAGCCCTGCACGAACATATTTCCAAAAGATATTTGCAGTTTCAATATAAAAAAGATCGGGGATGAAGAATTCCGTTTGAGGAATAGCGAGGTGGGCAAACAGTTGATAAACTTTTGGGGTTAAAGGGTCGGGGATAAATCGCTTAATTCCCACACTCGCATCAATTACGCATCGTAGAGGGGTTGTCATCTGTCTCGATCCTCTCGGAGTAAAGCTGTGCTATCGGGCCATTCAACCTTAGCAGCACGGCGCTGTTCTAGGCGTCGGTCAATTTCGGCTTGCAGTTGGGGAACTGCTTTTCGGCGTTCTTCCCAGGTGGGGTCAGTTTCCGGGGAGATGAGGAATTTTAGGGGAGGTTGGGGTTTTTGTAGGGCTTGTTTGAGCAGGCTGATGACTTGTTCGTTCAAGGGTTGATTGTTTTGGTTGGCAAGTTGTTGAAGTTGTGCCATTAAGTCATCGGGTAGGTTCTCAAGGGTGAGTATTGCCATATTGTTCGCGAGGTATGGGTGAGGTTTACAATCATTTTGGCTTAAATAGGATTGCTCTTGCGACACTTAAAAAGCACCAGTCGCGATCGCACTCAAGTTAAAAATCCCGCTAGCGAATCCTAGCGGGAGTGTCGGAATATTAGACGAGGTGAAGTCTAGAGATTTCGGAGTTCTGGAGTGAGGTTCATAGGGCGAGCGTGGTGTGGATCGCGATCGCCATCCGCTTTCAGATTTTGGGGATCGTAGGCAGAGGGGATGCGATCGCCCGTACTAATATCAAACCAATGGAGGTTTTCTGGCGGTAGGGCTAAGGAGACTTGCTCGCCGATCCTACCGCGCTCGTGGGGGAGTAAAGCCCTGACAATCTGCGACTCAGCCCCGGCTACCCGAATGCTAATTAAGTTTTGCATTCCCAAGTTTTCCACCAAGAAGATTTGACCGCCGATGGTATGAGCATCTTCAGACCGTGCTAGACGAACGTTCTCCGGACGAATCCCAAGGGTCACTTCTGCGGGGGTTGAGGGCATATCGGGGAGGCGAATTCGGGAATTGCCCAACACGGCTGAATTCCCTTCGCACTTGAGCCGTAGCAGGTTCATTTGAGGGCTACCCACAAAGCCTGCAACAAACTCATTAGCGGGATACATATAAATTTTTGCCGGGGGGTCGAGTTGTTGGACTAGACCTTCGTTGAGAACCGCCACCTTAGTCGAAAGGGTCATGGCTTCGGTTTGGTCGTGGGTGACGTAGACCACAGGCACATTTTGCGATTCAAACAGTTGTTTAATATCGGCGCGGACTCGTTCTCTGAGCAGCGCGTCTAGGTTGCTAAGGGGTTCATCTAATAAGAAGATATCGGGGTTGCGAACCAAGGCTCGACCTAATGCGACCCGTTGGCGCTGGCCTCCGGAGAGTTGACCGGGTTTGCGATCCATGAGCGGCTCTAAACCCAACACGCCACAAGAGCGTTGAATCCGCTGGTCGATTTCGGCTTTGGGAACCTTTTTCAGCTTCAAGCCAGACGCCAAGTTATCATAAACCGTCATGTGGGGGTAGAGGGCGTAGCTTTGGAATACCATTGCAATATTGCGATCGCCTGGACGAATATTGGTGACATCGCGATCGCCAATCCGAATTGTCCCCCGCGTGGGTTGCTCTAACCCAGCAATCATCCGCAGCGTCGTAGACTTGCCGCATCCCGAAGGACCGAGTAGGGTGAGAAACTCCCCATCACTCACATCTAAACTGACATCTTTAACCGGAACAACCTTGGGGTTGTAGGTTTTGTTGAGATTTCTAACTTCAAGTTTTGCCATTGTTTTGAACAGGTTTTGCGCTTAATAACGTGATGGATCGGGAGATTAACCTTTCACCGCACCGGCGGTTAGGCCTTGAACAATCTTGCGCTGGAAGAACAGCACCAGTAAAACTAGAGGAATTGTCCCCATAACGGTTGCGGCGGCGATCGCTCCATAGGGGATTTCAAAGGTGGTGGCCCCTCCTAACTGTGCGGTTCCCACCGGAATGGTTTTCATTTCTTCGCGGGTCATAAACGTCAGCGCAAAGATAAATTCATTCCAAGCTGAAATAAAGGTGAGAATTCCCGTTGTCACCATCGCCGGAAGCGTCATCGGTAGGACAATTCTCAACAACATATTCCACGTGCTGTACCCATCCACTTTGGCGGAATCTTCCAAATCCTTGGGCAGTTGCAAGAAAAAGCTCCGCATCACCAGAATCGTTAGGGGTAAGTTAATTCCGGTATAGGGAATAATCAAGGCTAAATAGTTATTCCCCAGTTGGAAGATCTGCATAATTTCCAGCAATCCCAAAAAGACGAGAACAAAGGGAAATAAGGTAATAATTAGCACAGTACCGAGCAGGATTTGTTCGCCGCGCAGTCGCAAACGGGCTAGGGCATAAGCCGCCGGAGCACCTAAAGCCAGGGCTAGCAGGGTCGAGATCATCGACACTAAAAAACTGTTTAAGGTGTAGCGCAGGAAGGGACGCCGAAATAAGACATCCTGGTAATGTTGCAGGGTATATTGATCCGGTCTGGGGAAATAGACATTGGGGAACGCTGCGATCGCCTCATTCACCTTAATCGAGGTGAGCAGTTGCCACAGGGCCGGAGCGAGGCAGAAAATAATCAAAAACGCGAGTCCCAACGGGAAAACCACCTTTTTGAGAATTAGCTTGCCCGTATTTGTGGACTTGGGGGGAGCCGTGTTAACTGTTGTAGCCATCGATCGAGTTGCCTATGATGAAACAATTCAGGGATTTACTGCGTGAGGTTGGCGCGGGATTTACTGAGGAGGAAAGAGGCGATCGCCACCGCAATTACCAGTAACGTAAACGTCACCACCACCAAAGCCGCCCCATAGCCAAAATCGAGATAGCGCATCACAGTAGAGTAGATATACAAAGACACCACTTCCGTCGCGCCACCCGGTCCGCCTGCGGTCATCACCTGAATTAAGTCGAACACGCCAAACGCTTGAGCAAAGCGGAACAGCACCGCAATCAAAATCTGCGGCATTAACAACGGCAGCGTAATTCGGGTAAAGTTTTGCCAAGGGGTTGCCCCATCAATCGAATGCGCCTCGTACAAATCATCGGGAATCGATTGCAATCCCGCCAATAGCAGGATGCTAATAAACGGGGTCGTTTTCCAAACATCCGCTGCAATCACGCACATCATCGCCAAAATCGGATCGCCCAACCAGTTAATCCCCTGGTTGATAATCCCCAAGCGGATTAAGAGGTCATTCCACACCCCAAACTGGTCATTAAAAATCCACTGCCAAACTAACCCAATCAGAGCCGTTGGCAACGCCCAAGGCAAAATGGCAATGGTGCGAACCACACCCCGACCTTTAAACGGTTGGTGCAAAATCAGCGCAAATGCCATACCGAGCAATAGTTCCAGCACCACCGAAAAAAAGGTGAAGACGCTGGTATTCCACATCGTATTCCAGAAACGCCCATCTCCCGCCATTCGTCCGTAGTTATTCAAACCCGAAAAAACGGGTTGGAGATTGGTTCCCAGGTTTTCTGTAAACAAACTGAGCCAGAACGACCGCAAAATCGGGTAAGCAAACACCAAAGCCAGCAATATAAACGCTGGCGCAACTAAAATCCAACCCGTGCGCTGTTCTCGAACCCGCAATGTATCTTGAGCTTGAGCCATGCCATGCGTCCTTTACAATCTCAACTAAGCATCGCCACCCACATTCAGCAGGCGACGGGTTTCATTCGCAGCAGACTGTAGCGCCCGTTCGGGGGTAAACCGTCCGGTCAGCGCGCCATTGAGGTAGCGCTGCAAAATATCGGAGGCTTGAGCATACTGCGGAATGGGGGGGCGCAAAACTGCACTTTCTACTACTTCTAGCAATTGGGGATAGTGAGCGTATCGTGCTGTAATTTCTGGATCGGTAAATAAGGAACGCCGCGAGGGAACGTAACCGGTTTCGAGGATAAAGCGCCGTTGGGCTTCTTCGCTGGTGAAATACTCAATGGCGGTCCAGGCTTCATCGGGGTGAGGAGAGTTGACTGCAATGCCAAATCCCCATCCGCCTAAGCACGCGCCGCTGGTGCTATCGGGTTGAGCCACCATTGGGCGGATGCCAATCCGACCGGCGACGGGCGAGTCTTCGTTCGCTAAGGGCCACACATAGGGCCAGTTGCGGAGGAAGGCGGCTTGACCGCTTTGGAAGAAGCGACGGGTTTCTTCTTCGGCGTAGGTGGTGACGCCAGAGGGGGAAACGCCCTGTTGAATGGTGCTGCGGAGAAAGTTGACGGCTTCTAAGGCTTCTGGGCGATCGAGTCCGACTTCCTTGGTTTCGGGGTTTACCCAAAATCCGCCAAAGCCTTGCAAGATTTCGACAAACATGGCTGATAGACCTTCATATTGCCGTCCTTGCCAGACATAACCCCAGTTGACATCGGTATTTTGTTGAATCTGTTGAGAAATCTCGACGAGTTCTGTGAAGGTTTCGGGGGGTTGCGCCCCCACTTGTTCGAGTAAGTCGGTACGGTAATATAACATTCCCACATCGGAGCGGAAGGGAATGCGATAGAGGCGATCTTCGTAGCGTCCCCCCTGGACATCTTGTTCTAGGAAGTCTTGGTTTAACTGGGCGGCATTAACGCGATCGTCTAAGGGTAATAACCATCCGGCGGCCGCAAATTTGGGCGTCCAGATGACATCCATCATAATTAGGTCGTAGGGAGAATCTCCTAATAGAAAGGCGGAGGTGTACAGATCCTCCTGCAAGTTGGTTTGATTGGGCCCTTCGATTAAATTAATTCTGATATTGGGATGAGTTTCCTCAAAGGCCGGGATCAGCACATCTCTCCAAGCCGGAACCTCTGTGGAGTTCATCATTAAGCTGAGGGTCACGGGTTGTTGCGTGTTTCCGGGCAGTGCAACTAACCCGTGAAGCCCGAAAAGAAAGGCGAGTGTTATCCCAAACAAGCGCCAGAATTTCCGCCTTAGTAGGTGGTCTTTCACCTGACTAAGCCAAGGAATACTGTTCATCTGTTAAAAGTAATTTAGAGTTTTCTAGAAGGCTTCAGTATTTCTATTGATACCGCGATTTTGTTCTTTCTTAAACTGTTTTTGGGATTAATGAAAAAAAACTCAATATAATTTGATTTAACTTTAATGAGGATAAATGGACTTAAATGGAAGATGATTATTTTTTATAAAATTGGCATCTATCTAGAGAGAGAATTTAAGGGGATCGATGGTTTTCAAAGTAATGATTGTCACAGACAAAAGGGGTGGAAATTTTGTAAATTGAACTGGAAATTGTTTACAAATTGTGGGTTTGTTAAAGTTTCCAGACCCCTAAAGTGGCAAAAAGCCAGACAATAGGAACGATCAAAATTTACAAAAGCGATCGCATTCAACCTCCTCAGAACGAGTTGTTAATGGTTAATTATACGCTAAAGGCTACTTGCGAAACGGTTCATGTCGGGGGGTTTTCTTGCGAGTTACCGCCCGTCCTCCAGATTGCTTCCGGCGATCGCATTGACGTAGAAACCTATACCGGATATTACATCTACTCCCATGCCCCGGCTGAATTTGTTACCCCAGAACTCCTCGACATCTGCCAGAACCTGCCCCCAGACCGAAAAGTAGGGCCCGGCCCTCACCTACTCACCGGCCCGGTTTACATCCAAGATGCCCTCCCTGGCGATATTTTAGAAATCCGCCTCGAAACCATTACCCCCCGTTTGCCCATCGGCTTTAACGCCATTCGTTCCGGTTGGGGGGCTTTACCCCAAGAGTTTCCCGACCCGGCGCTGCGTTTTATTCCCCTCAACCTCGAAACCCAAACCGCCGAATTTCCGCCCCAAAGCGGCATTCACCTGCCCCTGCAACCCTTCTTCGGCATTCTCGGCGTCGCCACCCCTGACGATCCGCATTCCTCTGTACCCCCAGGGCACTATGGCGGTAATATTGATAACCGAGAACTCCAAGCCGGATCGCGAGTTTTCCTCCCCGTCCTCGTACCGGGTGCCCTGTTCTCCATCGGAGACGGTCATGCCGCCCAAGGCGACGGCGAAGTCAACGTTACGGCAATTGAAACCTCCATGAATGGCAGAATTCAACTCATTTTGCACAAACATCTCAACCTGACGGTTCCCTTTGCCGAAACCCCAACAGACTTTGTGGCGATGGGATTTGGCGAAACCCTGGATGAAGCCTTTGCCCAAGCTTTAAAAAACCTGATTAGTTTTGTGGAAAAACTCACCGGAATTTCCGCCGAAGAAGCTTATATTTTATGTAGTTTAGCCGCTAGCTTCCGGATTACCCAAGTCGTCAATTCCCCAACCAAAGGCGTGCATGGTTTATTACCCAAAACCATTTTACCCAGCGTTGCCTCTTGGGAAGCCCCATTCACGACCCTGAAGCCATGACCACCATCCAACTACTGCTACTAGCAGGCGGAGGGCTGTTTTCGGGGATACTTGCGGGATTTTTAGGAATTGGTGGAGGAACCGTGCTTGTTCCCCTACTCGTTACCCTCGGCTATACTCCCGTTGAATCCGTCGCCACCAGCAGTTTAGCGATTTTAATGACCTCGCTTTCTGGGAGTATCCAGAATTGGCGCATGGGCTTTTTCAACTTCAAGCGCGTCCTTTATATCGGTCTTCCGGCTATTTTTACCGCCCAACTGGGGGCTTCCCTCGCCAACTGGGTACCCGACTATATTCTGCTGCTGACCTTTGGCTTGCTGCTGTGGTTAAATATTTACCTGGTGCAACTGCGAAAACAGATTACCCAAGATGTAGAAGCCGCCAGACATGAATCTTCCAATCCCTTACTCGCCCGACTGTTTACAGGGGGGGCGGCTGGTTTTTTAGCCGGATTTTTTGGGGTTGGGGGTGGAGTGATTATGGTGCCCTTGCAAATCCTGCTTTTAGGGGAAACCATCAAAGCTGCAATTCAAACCAGCTTAGGCGTCATTGTGATTACGGCGGTTTCTGCTTGTGTGGGTCATGCTTGGCGCGGTAATGTGTTACCACTAGAAGGGCTGTTATTAGGGATAGGCGGATTAATCGGGGCGCAAATCAGTACCCGCTTTCTTCCCAAGTTACGGGATACAACAGTGACAATCGCTTTCCGCACGCTGTTAGGTCTATTATCAATTTATGTTTTTGTTCAAGCCTGGGTGAGTTATCACGGCTAATTGAAGATTCGCGGTTCTGCTTAATTTGGCTTTATACTGCACATGATTTTCAATGCCCTTTCCCGTCGCGTTACTCAACTTTCGCAAACGGTGAGTTTACGCACGTTGCTAGCTGCCCTGTTTGTCCTCCAAGTGGTGATTGGCGTGGGGGTAGCGGAATGGCTATCCTTTCAAAATGGGCAAAAAGCAGTAAATCAGATTGCGCGTCAGTGGTTGACAGAAGTTAGCGAACGGGTGGAATCCAATTTAAATACCTTTCTAGCAACGCCGCCGTTGGTCAATCAACTCAGTGCCAATGCGATCGTGCGCGAGAACTTGGATGTGCGGAATCTTCGCACCTTAGAGACGCTATTATGGCAAAATTTACTCTCGTTTGATGCCGTAAATGCGATCGCCTTTGGGAACGCCACTGGCGAATATACTGCCCTGACTCGCCTGGTTTCCCCGGAAGGAGAACTCACCTACACCATCGAACGGGCAGACGCCGACACCAACGGGCAACTGATTCGCGAAACCATTGACGCCGAAGAACAACTCTTTGAGCGGATCAACCTTGCGACCTACTACGATACGCGCCAATTGCCGTGGTTTCAAGCCGCCATTTGGGCCCGCGGACCCGTGTGGAGTCCGGTATTTCTCAAGTTTAATGGCACCCGAATCGCACCTGCGATCGCAGCAGTGCAACCCGTCCATCGCCCCAACTTTACCTTGCAAGGGGTGGCGGCAATTTTTCTGAATCTGCAAGACATCAGCACCTTTTTACAGCGCCTTCCCCTGAGTCAGTCGGGGGAAATTTTTATATTAGAACCGACAGGCGAACTGATTGCCACCTCCTCCGAGGAGGACTTGCTGGTGAGAGAGGTGAGAAATACGCGGCGCAGATTTGCGGCGGAAAGTCAAAATTCGGTGATTCAAACCGTCGCCAATACGATCGGCGATCTTCAGACCCTGCAAACCAGCCGCCAGTTACAATTTAAACTGGGGCGCGATCGCTATTTTGTCCAGCTTACCCCCTATGGCGATCCGCGCGGTCTGAATTGGTTGGTGGGCGTCGCCGTCCCAGAAAGCGACTTTTTGGGGCCGCTGCAAACCTACAAGCAAACCGCCTTGCAAGTGGCGCTGGTGGCGATCGCGATCGCAATTATTATCGGTATCCTAACCGCCAGTTGGATCGCCCAACCCATTCAACAACTCAGCCAAGCCGCCCTGCTTTTGCCCCAAGGCACCCATCTAAGTTTACCCACAGTCCGAACCATTGAAGTTCGCCGCTTGGTGAAAGCCTTCAACCAAATGGCCCGCCAACTGCAACAATCGTTTAATGAATTAGAAGTCCGAGTTGAAGAACGTACCGCCCAACTGCGCGACGCCAACCAACTCCTGACGAGTGAAGTTCTCGAACGCCAGCGTTCCGAACAAACTTTGCGCCAAACTGAAGCCATGAATCGGAGTTTACTGCAAGCGATTCCCGATTTAATGATGCGCGTGCGAGAGGATGGGATTTTTCTGGACTTTTGGCCGTCCAAACGGATTGAATCGGTGGTAGAAACCCATCTAGTGGTCGGTAAAAGCGTGTTTGAGGTGTTGCCCAAGGAGGTGGCCCAAGGGCGACTCGAAGCGGTACAAAGGGCGATCGCTTCTGGGGAAACCCAATACCATGAATATCAGATTGAGTTTCCTGGAGAAATCCGCTACGAGGAGTCGCGCATTGTCCCCTGCGGCAAAGATCAAGCCCTGGTGATGGTTCGCGACATTACCGATCGCAAACATGCTGAGGCAGCCTTGCGTTTATCGGAAGAAAAGTATTCTAAGGCGTTTCTTTCTTCGCCGGAATACGTCACGATTAGTACGGTTTGCGATGGGCGCTACATTGAGGCAAACGACAGCTTTTTACACGCCTTTGGCTATACCCGCGCTGAAGTTATCGGTCAAAATGCGCTTGATTTGGGCATTTGGTTGCAACCCGAACGTCGCTTGCAGATGCGTCAGTTGCTAGAAACGCAGGGTTCTCTGCGAAATATGGAAGCCAACTTGCGGCGTAAATCGGGGGAGGTGTTGATTGTTTTAATTTCGGCAGAGATTATTGAGTTGGGGCGCGAAGCCTGCGTTCTGGCAGTGATGCAAGATATTACCGAACGCAAGCAAGCGGAAATGGCGTTGCAGTATCGCCTGGAAATTGAGCATTTAGTCACGACGATTTCGGCTAATTTTATCAATCAGCCCCCCGAACAGGTGGATGAGGCGATCGCGATCGCGTTGCAAGCCATTAGCGAATTTACTCAAGTCGATCGCAGTTATGCGATCGCTTGGTCTGGGGAACCTCAACTCGAAGCTAACACCCTCAGAAAAACGCACCAATGGCAAACCCCTGATTTTCCCCTACCGCAGGAGTTGGCGAACCGCTGGCATGAATTGGAGTTAGACTGGGCGCTAACCCAACTGAAGCGTTTAGAAATTCTCCATATTCCCCAAGTAGAAGAATTACCCCCAGAGGCGAAAGGCTTTCAAGAGAGTTTGCAAAGTCAAGGAATTCAATCGCTGATTTGGGTTCCGATGATTTGCGAGGGTAAAAACACCGGCTTTTTAGGATTTGAGACGGTGCGATCGCCCCATCGTTGGGCGGATGAAGACCGGGCTTTATTGCAAATTGTCGCCGAAATTCTCACCAATGCCCTCACCCGCAAGCAAGCCCAGGAAGCCCTTCAGCAATTTGCCCAACGCGAGGCCCTTTTAAACCGTTTGGCGAGTGCGATTCGCAATTCTCTAGATTTGGAGATGATTTTGGAGACGGCGGTTCATGAAATGCGTCAGCTTTTAGGCGGGGAGTCTCGCAGCAATCGGGCTTTCTTTGCTTGGTTCCGTTCCAATGAGTTACAACCCTATTGGGAAGTGGTTAAAGAATCAAAAACAGAGGGTTTGCGGAGTTTTGTGGGCTGCTATCCGTTTTTTATTACGACGGAGAACCCGGAGATTTTCCTAGAAAATCTTTCGATCTATTTAAATATTCTGCGGGTGAATGATATTAGTCAGATTGGCGATCCAGTCGCCAGGCGATTTTATCAAGATTTGGGGTTTCAAGCGTTACTGAGCGTTTCCATTCATACCCATTCTGGGCAAATTGGATCGATTGGGTTTGTAGAATGCGATCGCCCTCGGATTTGGAGTAGCAGCGAAGTTGAGTTGTTACAAGCAGTTGCCGATCAATTGGCGATCGCCATTTCCCAAGCCGAACTCTACGAAGAAGCCCGTTCTGCCCAAGCCCAATCGGAACGCCTGCTGTTAAACATCTTACCGGAAGCGATCGCCGAACGCCTCAAACAAGAGGAGCATAATATTGCGGATAGTTTTGAAGAAGCGACGGTTTTATTCTCTGATATTGTCGGGTTTACTCAAATCTCTGCCCGGATTTCTCCCACGGAATTGGTTAAACTTTTAAATGAGATTTTCTCAACGTTCGATCGGCTTGCGGAAAAGCATGGCTTAGAGAAAATTAAAACCATTGGCGATGCTTATATGGTAGTGGGTGGAATTCCCAACCGCCAGCGCGACAGCGCCGCAGCCGTTGCCCAAATGGCCTTAGATATGCAAACCGCCATTCAACGGTTTAAACAAGATAATGGCGAACCCTTTTCGATTCGGATTGGGATTAATAGCGGGCCCGTAGTTGCTGGAGTGATTGGTCTGAGAAAATTTATTTACGATCTCTGGGGAGATACCGTCAATGTTGCTTCGCGGATGGAATCTCAAGCCTTACCGGGAAGCATTCAAGTGACTGAAATTATTTACCAGCGTTTGTGCGATCGCTTCGTGTTTGAAAAGCGCGGAACCATTCCCATTAAAGGACGCGGTGAAATGGTGACATACCTCCTTAAAGGAAGACTCGATTCAATGTATTGAGTCGCCCCAAATTCTTGAAACTTTTTACGCTTCGTCTTGAAGTTTATTAAACTGCGATCGCCATCCCCACTGAGCCTAAAGTTTGCTATATAGGATACAGTAAAAATCATTGAATTTTACTAAGTTCCAACTGATCGTAAAATCTTCAAGTCTTAACTTACTTAGCTCCAGAGGTCAACGCCATGCAGGACTTTACCCCTTCTCTAAGTCGTCGCAAACTCTTAAAGTATGGCGCGATCGCACTCGGTACCAGTATCGTCACCGCCTGTAATGGCAACCCCACCGCAACCAACTCTTCTCCAAGTCCCAACGCAGAGGGTAGCTTAGATCGCGTGACCTACGGTACCAACTGGTACGCCCAAGCCGAACATGGTGGATTTTATCAAGCGGTTGCCACCGGCATCTATCGAGACCACGGCTTAGATGTCACCATCCGCATGGGAGGGCCCCAAGTCAACGGCACGCAATTGCTAATGGGAGGGGCGGTAGACTTCTTTATGGGCTATGGTTCCGACGCCCTAAAAGCCATTCAAGAAAACATTCCTAAAGTCACCGTCGCGGCGATGTTTCAAAAAGATCCGCAAGTCTTAATCGCCCATCCCGATGTCGGCGTCTCCAGCCTAGAAGACTTGCGAGGCAAACCCATTTTAGTCTCAGCCGCTGCCAACACCACCTACTGGCCCTTCTTGCAAGCCGAATTTGGCTTTACCGACGACCAAAAACGCCCCTATAACTTTAACCTCGGCCCATTCTTAGCCGATAAAGGGGTTGCCCAACAAGGTTATCTCTCTTCAGAACCTTATAAGATTCAGAAAGAAGCCGGATTTGAACCCGTCGTTATTCTACTGGCAGACCAAGGCTATACGCCCTATTCCACCACCATTGAAACCCGTCAAGAAGTGGTCGCGAATAACCCCGACTTAGTACAGCGCTTTGTCGATGCCTCCATTAAAGGCTGGTATAGCTATTTAGACAATCCCGAACCGGGCAATCAACTGATTAAACAAGATAACCCGGAAATGACCGATGATGTCTTAGCCAATGGTTTAGCCAAACTCAAAGAATACGGCATTGTTTTGTCTGGAGAAGCCCAAACTCAAGGCATTGGCGCAATGACTGACGAACGCTGGCAATCTTTCTATGAAATTATGGCCCAGGCAGGCGTCCTTCCCCAGAACTTAGACTATCGCCAAGCTTACACCCTGCAATTTGTGAACAAAGGCGTCGATTACTACAAAAGTTAGTTAGACCCCCCACTCGCTGAAAAATCGATCCACAATAACAGAGATAGCCCACCTCGATCTTGCAGTTAATGAGTCTAGAACGACCCGCCATTACCTTGACCCATGTCCGCAAAGCCTATGCGAATGGGACTGTTGCCTTACAAGACATGAGTCTGACCATTCAAGAGTCGCAGTTTGTTAGCTTAGTGGGGCCTTCCGGATGTGGTAAAAGTACCGTTTTGCGGCTAATGGCAGGTTTGGGAACCCTCAGTTCCGGGTCAATTGAGTGGGGGGAACATCAGTCGCAACGCCAGCTAGCCTTTGTGTTTCAAGATGCCGCCTTAATGCCTTGGGCGACAGTCCTCGATAACGTCTTGCTACCGTTAAAGCTAGCAGGACAGCCGCGCCGTCAAGCCTTACCCACAGTGCGCGAAGCTTTGCATTTGGTAGGGTTAGATCGGTTTTCCCAATCTTATCCCCGCGAACTGTCGGGGGGAATGAAAATGCGGGCTTCAATTGCGCGGGCGTTGGTGACGCAACCTAGCGTTTTGTTGATGGATGAACCGTTTGGGGCGTTGGATGAAATTACCCGCAGCAAACTCAATGGCGATGTGTTGGAGTTGTGGAGTCAGAAGCAGTGGACTGTGGTGTTTGTGACTCACAATATTTATGAGGCGGTGTATTTATCCAATCGGGTGATTGTGATGGCGGCCCGTCCGGGACGAGTGGTTGCGGATATTGCCATTGATGCGCCCTATCCCAGAACAGAGGAGTTTCGGACTTCTGCGTTGTATAACGAATATTGTCGCGAAGTCCAGGATCGCTTATCAGAAGCGATGGAGGTGAAACAGTCAACCCCAGTTTATTCTCAGGTTTCGCCTAGGCCCTCATTTTAAGTCAAGGATTGCGAATGGATGCTGAAAAAAAGACGTGGGAAACGGAGAATCTCCCCAACCCTCTAGGGGGTTGGACTGAAAAATTGCGATCGCCAGATGTTCTCGCCCCCTTGGCGGTCGGACTTTTCGTGTTGTTGATTTGGGATTTGGGCGTTCGCATCAGTGGCATTCCCCCCTATTTGCTGCCCGGCCCAATTTTGGTCTTGCAAACCCTGGTCAGCGATTGGGGAACGCTATTTCCGGCGTTGTTAATTACCCTGCAAATTACGGTAACTGCATTTATCGCGGCGGCGGTTTCCGGGTTATTGATTGCAATTTTATTTACCCAAAGCAAGTGGATCGAACGCAGTTTCTTTCCCTACGCGGTGATTTTACAGACAACACCGATTGTGGCGATCGCGCCTTTGATCATCATTTGGCTCAAAAATAACACCTTTGCGGCCTTGGTCGTCTGTGCCTGGATTGTTGCCCTATTTCCCATTATCTCCAATACCACCCTAGGCTTAAACAGCATCGATCATAATCTTTCCAACCTGTTTCAACTCTATCGGGCCTCTAGATGGCAAACTCTCCTCTACTTGCGCCTCCCGGCAGCGATGCCTTACTTTTTAGGCGGGTTAAGAATTAGCGGCGGTTTGGCGTTAATTGGGGCAGTGGTTGCGGAATTTGTCGCCGGAACGGGTGGGGCGAGATCGGGTTTAGCCTATCAGATTTTGATGGCCAGTTATAACTTACAAATTCCCCGGATGTTTGCCGCTTTGCTGATGACAACGGGTTTAGGCGTGGCGATTTTTGCCCTGTTAACGGGGTTATCAGATTTCTTACTGAAAAATTGGCACGAAAGCGCAATCAAACGGGAAAACTAAACCCCAGAATTCCCCAATTCCCTGGCGCAACCTCAGCGCGATTTCAAAACTCTACACCAGATTTCCTCATGGTTTTCAATCCTCAAAGTTACTGGATTACTAACGCCCATGTTGCCGTTTCTTTGCTAGCTAGCTTAGATGGCTTAGAAACCGTTCCCCGGACGCGAGAAGATTTAATTTTAGTCGATTTAGAAATTTGCCAGGGAAAGATTGCCCAGATTGTCCCCCAAGGCGATCGCGCTGCTGCCCCAAGCTACAATTTACGCGGCGGTCAAGTGTGGCCCTGTTTTGTGGATATGCATACCCATCTCGATAAAGGGCATATCTGGCCGCGATCGCCCAATCTCGATGGTACCTTTGAAACTGCCCTGAACACCGTTCCTAAAGATTCCAGTAAAAACTGGGACTTTGACGATACCTATCGCCGCTTTGAATTTGGCTTAAAGTGCAGCTACGCCCAAGGGACAAAGGCCATTAGAACCCATATTGACTCAGCCGGCCCGCAAGTTCCAGCGAGTTGGGAAGTCTTTAAGACCTTAAAACGAGAGTGGCAAGATAAAATTCACCTGCAAGGGGTGACAATTATGCCCATCGATATCTTTTTAACCCCAGAAGGCGAACAATTAGCCGATCGCGTCGCCGAAGCGGGTGGAATGCTAGGCGGCGTTACCCTGATGAACCCGGATCTCGACGCCCAACTCGATCGCGTTTTTAGCCTTGCCAAAGAACGCCAACTCGACTTAGATTTTCATGTCGATGAAAGTCTCAACCCAGACGATATTACCCTGCGCCATGTCGCCACCGCCACCTTACGCCACAACTTCCCCGGTCGGGTAACGTGCGATCATTGCTGTAGCTTATCGGTACAAGATCCCCAAACCGTTGCGAAAACGATTGAACTGGTGAAAGAAGCTGGAATTGCGATCGTTAGCTTACCGATGTGCAACCTCTACCTACAAGATCGTCAATCTGCTGAAACTCCCCGGCGGCGCGGCGTTACCCTGGTTCGAGAGTTGAAAGCGGCGGGCGTTCCGGTGATCTTTGCTAGCGATAACTGTCGCGATCCGTTCTATGGCTTTGGCGATCACGATATGCTAGAAGTCTTTAATCAATCAGTTCGGATCGCCCATTTAGATATCCCCTACGGTAATTGGTCCCAAGCCGTGACGCTAACCCCTGCAAGGGTGATGAACCTTCCCGAAGTCGGGCAAATTGGCGTCGGATTACCCGCAGATTTAGTGTTATTTAAGGGTCGCAATTTTAGCGAACTCTTAGCGCGATCGCAACACGACCGAATTGTCCTCAGAAACGGTCAGTCTATCGATACCACCCTTCCTGAGTATGCCGAACTGGATGATTTGATGGTGAAAACGTCCTAAGCGAAGGGGATGGGGGGATGGGGAGATGGGGAGACAGAAAGAGTCAGTCCTCTCTAAGTGCATCCACCAGACTAAGATATTTGAATGCAATTAGCACCTCTGTTTCTCCATCCTCTTTTCCCCCTGAGAAATCACAA